>CAZNBG010000005.1:0-26891 GCA_964570915.1 uncultured Nitrospira sp.
GTATTTCGTGTTCCAGAGACTCATCCCTCACTGACACCGCCGGAAGAAGTCTTCAACCCGCTCTGGTTGGGAGCCTCTGCCCCATGCGTCGGGCAGTCCAGCCGAGTAACACCCCCACTGTGAACCCTGTCAGGTCCACCCCTGCCATCGCCCATTGCCCCCTTGGCATGGTTATCAACAGATGGCTGTTCGTTGTGAGCCCGCTGAGCAGGGGCAAGCATCCCAAGAGAAACGCCGACACGTACAATTGATCTCTCCAGGCCAGGATGGAACCTTTTCGCAACAGACTATGGGCAAGACAGAGGCCCCAGACGACAAAGAAGCAACGGATCTCCCAGAGCGACCGCTCGCTCAAGGGCAGTGGCAAGAGTCGATTGGCCCAGAAGAACGCGGCAACGGCTACGGGTAACCCAGCGACGGTTGCCACATTGAGGATCTCAACGAGCCGATAGCCAATTTCGCCTGAGCGGCCTGCTTGGGATTTGTGCCGCTTAATGGTCCACAAGACGAGTCCTGTCGCAATCATGACTGTGGCCGCCAACCCCATGATGAAATAGAGCCAGCGCATCGGACTGCCCCCGAACTGTGCGAAGTGCAGTAGCGATAGCAACGACAGGATGCCCTCGCTCTCGCGGAGAAGCGGGATCTCCACAGGCATATAAATCGACCAAAAAATCGCGAGGCCGGTGACGGCAATCATCAGATGAAACGGGATCACCAGGATGCCGGTCAGGTTGTGCGCATCCAGCCAGGCGCGTGGATGAGAAGGCCGGAGGCGAACCGTGATGACGTCCTTGAACACCCATCGATGACTACACACCCCGGTGACGAGGGTGATGAGCAGCATGATCGCCGCGGCGCCGACCAACCATGCGCCGGGCCACCCGAAAAGCAGTCCATAATGGAAATGGTAGAAGAAGTCGCCTCCCTGAGTATCGCGGAAGGTCACCATGCGGCCCGTCACTGGATCAACCGTTTGTCCGGAGAATGTCCGCTTCTCCTGTAGTTTGACCATACGGAGAAGGGGGGTATCGGGGGAAACGTTCACATGCTCGAGGACAAGCCGCGGGGTCAGCGGCGCAGGCCAAGGCAGAGATCCATCAATCTGACCTGTATCCGATGTGATCTCGAGCAACTCCGGTTGCATCCAAGTTGTGATCTCCGTGTCGAAGACTGTCAAGGTCCCGGTAAGAAACACCGCAAACAAGAGCCATCCAAAGAGAAGACCGATCCATGTATGCAGCCAATTCATCAATTGTGCGAGGCGATTCTTCATGGCAAAGCCGCTCCCACTCTATCAAGGAGGCGGTAACATGCGCCACAGGCGCAATCGTCCATTCGGAGGGTTCGGTCCATCGGAATGGCTTCTGCCGAGCCGAGCATGGTATTGTTCATCCATATTTATGGACGACGATACGATGCACCGGCAGGACACTCCGGCGACGAATTGGAATCTGGATCAGATCGTTGCGGAGCTGCGCGCCTCACGTGAACTCGCCCACAACATCAGGCATCAGGGACGGATTCATAAATTGCCGTCGCGGAAAGCCTTGCTCGGCATTGTGGAAGGCCTGTGTGCCGCGCTGTTTCCGACGCACTATGGCCGAGCGGATTTGAATGAGACCAACGTCGATTATTTTGTCGGGCACACCTTGAATCAGACCTTGCCGCTCTTGCAGGATCAAGTCCGCAGAGGATTGGTGTTCGCGTCCCACGCAGACGAACAGGACGACCGCTCGCTCACTGACCAAGCGAGCAGAATTACGAGTCAATTTGCAGACCAGCTCCCGACCATCCGGGCGCTACTCTTCACCGATTTACAGGCAGCGTTCCGAGGAGATCCTGCGGCCACCAGTACCTCAGAGATTCTTCTCTGCTATCCCGGCATGACGGCCGTCATTTACTATCGGATCGCCCATGCCCTGCATCGATTGGGTACGCCATTGATCGCTCGGTTGATTTCGGATATCGCGCATTCATCCACCGGTATCGATATTCACCCGGCCGCCGAGATCGGCAGCCACTTCTTTATCGATCACGGGACCGGTGTCGTCATCGGTGAAACCACTGTCATCGGAAAGCATGTCCGTCTCTATCAAGCCGTGACGCTTGGCGCCAAACGGTTCGCAGAAGGCGAGCAGGGTGTTCTGATCAAAGGGGAGCCTCGCCATCCGATTGTGGAGGATGACGTGGTCATCTACGCGGGTGCCACGATCTTGGGACGTGTCACCATCGGCCGGGCGTCCGTCATTGGCGGAAATGTGTGGCTGACCCAAAGCGTGCCGGCACGAAGTCATGTCGTCCAGGCGCAAATGCGCACCTCAGCGACCATTCACCCGAAACCGATCGATGGCCAGTCCAGAGACCAGGGGACATAGCGGTCACCTGGCTTGAATCCTTCTTGTTTGCCAGCCGTGATCCGTCGGTCTCTGGACCGATCGGCACACCGAAGCATTCGCGATGAGATGGATTCCGTCGGAAGATCGATCGCGCGGCACTACTCAAGAAGGGTCTCGATGGACAAATCGGTCCTCAACCCGTTGGCCCCTAGCCATTCCGGGTTGAAGATCCTCGATTGATACTTCGCACCGGAGTCGCACAGGATTGTCACGATGGTCTGGCCCGGTCCGCGCTCAAGAGCCATCCGAACCGCGCCGGCGACGTTGATGCCGGAGGATAAGCCGAGAAACAACCCCTCTTCGCGCAGAAGCTGGTACAAAATGGTGAGCGCGTCCTGGTCGGGAATGCGCCAGGCGGTATCAACCGCAATACCCTCGAGATTCTTGGTCACGCGGCCTTGGCCGATGCCTTCGGCAAAAGAATCGCCGTCGTTCGTCTCCGTATTGCCGTTGGTAAACCACGACCACATCGCCGCGCCATAGGGGTCGGCGCAGCCGATCGTGATGTTTGGATTGCGTTCCTTAAGATACAGAGTCGTTCCCGCCAGCGTCCCGCCGGTCCCGACGGCGGATACAAATCCGCTGACCGCCCCGGTGGTCTGCTCCCAAATTTCCGGGGCAGTGGTGCGGTAGTGCATGAGACGGTTGGCGGTGTTGTCGAACTGGTTGGCCCAGAACCAGCCCTTTTCCTCCGCCATCCGCCGGGCGACATGATTGTAGTTGCCCGGATTGGAGTAGGGTTTTTCCGGCACGGGGAGCACCTCCGCGCCCAGCGTACGCAGCAGGTCGATTTTTTCATGCGACTGAGTTTCAGGAATCACGATGACGGAATGGTAGCCCCTGGCGTGGCCAACGATCGTGAGGCCGATACCCGTATTTCCCGCCGTCCCTTCGACGATGGTACCGCCCGGCTTGAGGAGCCCTTTGACCTCGGCATCCTGGATGATTCCCAGCGCGGCGCGGTCCTTCACTGATCCGCCGGGGTTCATGAATTCCGCCTTGCCGAGGATCTCGCAGCGAGTCAGCTCTGAAAGGCGGCGTAGGCGGATGAGCGGAGTATTGCCGACGTGGCGATCGACCCCATGGTATCGTGACATATTCATCTAATTAATTTGCAGTTCCATCCCGGCACTCTTCGCGGTCCTCCTGGATACTGCTTTACGGCACAAAACGCAAGGGGGATCTAATGACAAGGCCGGACAGCGATCATGCGCTTCTTGAACGTGTGGAGGTTGCAGCCGACCGATTTGGTGCTAGAGCACGTCACTCCAGGGCGGACTGACGGCAAACGCGGCATTGATCAAGCCGACGTGCGAATAGGCCTGTGGGAAATTACCGAGCTGGACGCCGGTTTCCGGCACGAAGTGTTCGGCGAAGAGCCCGACGTCGTTGGCTCCGGTGAGAATCTGCTTCATGATCTGCTTCGCTTCGGCCTGGCGACCGAGTTTGGCCAATGCTTGCACAACCCAGAATGAGCAAATAACAAAGCTCGATTGCGGCTTACCGAAGTCATCCTGTCTTAGGTAACGGAAGAAGAAACCGGTCTCCTTCCCGTCTCGGCGTACGGCCAGGGCCTGTTTGATCTGTGTGATCGTCGTGTCGCACACCTCTCGATCCGGAAATCCAAGGATGGCCAATTGCGCCAAGGATGCGTCGTAACTGTCGTCGGTCGGCCCGTTCCGCAACGCCTTGTCTTTCGTCGCGTAAAGCAAGGAGTTCGCTGCCCTGGTCCGCGCCGCCTCAAGGTCGGTGGCCGAATCACGGAGAAAACCCGCTCGCTGCATGCGGTAGGCTCGATCGAGGCCGGCCCAACACATCAGGTTGGTGAACGAATGCTCCTTCCAGCCGTTCCGAATCTCCCATGGTCCGGCGTCCGGTTGGGAGATACTTCGCTCACAGAGGCGGGCCAGGTTCGCAACCAACGCTTCGTGGTCTTTGGTTCGTAGGTCAAAAAATCGGTTATCGAAGAAGATTGGAGCCAGGGTGAGAATCATCTCGCCATAGACATCGTTTTGTACATGTTCGGCGGCCTGATTGTGGCTCCGTACGGGTCGGCTGCCGAGAAAGCCCTGCCACCCGGCATGTTCGGTTTCCGGGATCGGCAGATCTTGGCTGAGCGTGTAGACCGGCGCCAAACGATCGTGCGATTGCTCATAGGCATATCCGATGTTGAGCAGAAACTTCAGGAAGCCTTCCATTTCTTCGAAGTGGCCCAGGTTGTAAAACGCAGAGAGCGAGAAGTGCGCATCGCGGAGCCAGCAGTAACGATAGTCCCAGTTTCGAGGACCGCCTGGTTCTTCGGGCAGGCTCGTGGTCAAGGCGGCAAGAATCGCGCCGGTGTCTTCATAACAGTGAAGTTTAAGTGCGAGGGCCGAGCGGATGACTTCCTCTTGATACACGACGGGAATCGAACAATGTTTCACCCAGGTTCGCCAGTACTTGGTCGTTTGGTCCAGAAATTCGTGGCTGACTCTCACCAGATCGTCTTCAATCCCGATGCCCCACGTTAACGCGAAGTACATCTTGGAGGTCAGCGCGACCGGGGTTTCCTCGCAGAGGTATGTGAGCGGCATGTTGGTGAGCAGCCGCAAGTATTCGCCCCGGATTTCATAGCGCAGGTGGCTGCTGCCGCGGACGAAACGGACCGGCGTCTTGTCCCAGCCGGAGACCGGCTTACAGCGGACTCGAATGGATGGCGATCCGCTCAGCGGCTCCACGATTCGAAACAAGGCGGCCGGGCGGTAGACGCGACCGTATTGCAGGAAGCGAGGACAAAAGTCGGTGATCTGATATGCGTCTCCGTTGGGAAGCGAGACGGTGGTGACCAGGATATTGGTGTTCGGGAGGTATCGTTGGGTCGTGGTCGTTTCAGATTGCGGAACGGACGGGGAGATGGAAAACCGGCCGCCGTCTTGATCCAAAATTCCGCCGAAAATCGGAGGGCTGTCCGGCCGTGGGAGACACAACCAGTCGACCGCCCCTTCGTTACTGATCAACGCGGAAATCTGGCAGTTGCCGACGAGACCATGCGGATACACACTATGACCATATTTGATTTATCCTCGAAAGTAAACTAACTTGTTCCTATGAGACTCTTGAGACTCTCGCTCCGGTTCGTGCTCCCGTTGGGGATCGTGTTGGGAGTGATTGCCTTTGGAGTGATCCCGCTTGTCGACTCGCTGGAGTTGAAATGGTTCGTCCGGGACCTCGACATGCGGTCCAACCTCATGGTCAATACCATGGAGGGGCCCCTTGCGGACCTTCTGGTCTCCAACTCAAAGGGCAAGATCCACGCATATTTTACCCGAATTATTCAGGATGAACGATTGTACGCCTTGGGATTTTGTGATCTCGACAACCGCCTTCTTTATGAGACTCAGGCATATCCGCACGATGTCACCTGTCAGGATACACTTGGCCTTGCTCCCGACTCCTCCACTGTGAGGTCATTCAGTAGGGGACCTATCCATATCACTTCGGCCTCCATTGAATCAAACGGACGCTCGCTCGGACGACTCCTGCTTCTTCACGATATGAGTTTCATCCTGCAGCGCAGCAGCGATACGAAGTGGTATGTTTTTTATCTGTTCGCGGGCCTCGCGGCGGTCGTCTCGCTGGTCACCGTATTGGTCGCACACTTCAGTTTGAAGGGGTGGGTGGCCGGGGTGCGAGCCATGCTGAAGGGAGAACGGCTGCTGACTCCTCTCAAGCATGAAGAGCATGCGCCTGAACTCCAGCCCTTGGCGAAGGACTTGCGTTCGTTGGTACAGGCTCTCGAGACCGATCGCCGCATGCGCGATGAGAGTCAGATTTCATGGACACCGACAAGTCTCAAGAAGATTCTTCATGAGCAGCTGGCCGGCGACCAGGTGCTGATTGTCTCCAATCGGCAGCCGTATGCCCACTATTGGCAAGATAAGAACATCGTGGTGCAAGTGCCGGCGAGTGGGCTCGTTTCGGCCCTGGAGCCAGTGATGCGTGCCTGTTCAGGAACTTGGGTCGCACATGGCAACGGATCGGCGGACCGGGAAGTCGTGGACGAACGGAGCCATGTCGGTGTGCCTCCGTCGCATCCCACCTATGAAATCCGTCGCGTCTGGCTGACCGCAGAGGAAGAGGCGGGGTATTATTACGGGTTTGCCAATGAGGGGCTGTGGCCGCTCTGCCATATCGCCCATGTCCGTCCCACGTTCCGGTCATCGGATTGGAAACATTACGTGGCCGTCAACGAACGGTTTGCCCAGGCGGTGTACGAGGAGGCCAAGACCGACAATCCGGTCGTGCTCGTTCAGGATTACCACTTCGCGCTGCTGCCGAAGTTGATTCGAGATAAATTGCCGACCGCCACGATCATCATGTTCTGGCACATTCCATGGCCGAACGCGGAAAGCTTCGGGATTTGTCCTTGGCGCGAAGAAATTCTGGAAGGGCTGCTTGGGAGCAGTATTCTGGGATTCCACACCAGAGTTCATTGCAACAATTTCATCGATAGTATCGATCGGCTGCTTGAGGCGCGCATCGATCGAAACAGCTCCACGGTTTCCTATGGGGGCAAGATGACGGCGGTTAACCCCTATCCGATTTCCATCGAGTGGCCGCTGCAATGGCTCGGCCACCAGCGACCGGTTCAGGAATGCCGCATCAAGCTCCGGGAGATGTATGGGATGCCGACGGACCGCCTCATCGGTCTTGGTGTTGAGCGCCTCGACTACACCAAGGGCATACTGGAGCGCTTCATGGCCGTGGAACGGTTGCTGGAACTGCAGCCGGAATGGATCGGAAAATTCACGTTTGTTCAGATCGCGGCCCCCAGCCGTTCAGTGATCGAGCAGTACCACCATTTTACCGGGCAGGTCTCGGCCTTGGCGGAGCAGATCAACAAGCGGTTTGGGCAGGACGGCTATGAGCCGATTTGCCTGCGGATTCAACATCATGCGCCGGCGCAGGTCTATGAATGTTATCGTGGCGCGGACGTGTGCGTGGTGAGCAGTCTCCATGACGGCATGAATTTGGTCGCCAAAGAGTTCGTCGGCGCGCGTGACGACGAGCAAGGCGTTTTGATCTTGAGTCAGTTTGCGGGAGCCTCCCGAGAGCTGACGGAAGCGCTCGTGATCAATCCGTACGACATCGATCAGTTTGCCGCCGCGCTCCATCTCGCCCTCACCATGCCGAAGGTCGAGCAGCGGGCCAGGATGCAGAGCATGCGCGGGCTGATCCAGGAGTTCAATGTCTATCGGTGGGCTGGTCGTATGCTGATGGATGCCGCTCGAATGCGACAAAAGGAACGAGTGATGAGACAAGTTGGGCGTCCGAGTTTGTAGAGTGGATGGAATGACCATGGACTATCTATTGATGGACAAAGGCCGACGCGACCTCGAGGCGCTCATGAAGGTCCGCTCCCTTTATGCGTTTGATTTTGACGGGACCTTGGCGAAGATCGTCCGCGATCACCGTTCCGCCCAGCTGGGACGCCCCATTCGCTTCTGGCTGGGAGAACTCGCCAAGCGCGCTCCCACCGCCATCATCTCCGGGCGGTCAGTGGAAGATCTGCGATCACGTGTGGGCACTGCCGTGCCTTACTTGATCGGCAACCATGGGTCCGAAGGACCTCATACGGCACAGGAGGTTATCCAGCAAATCCGGGAGATCTGTCATGGATGGCTGCAATTCGTCAACGAACGATTCCATGCCGAGTTGACTCGATGCGGCGCATCAGTCGAGAGTAAATCCTTCTCGCTTTCATTTCATTATCGAAATGCCGATCAGAAAGAAGAAGCCCGGACGCTCATCTTCCGTATCCTGGACGAATTGTCTCCTCGTCCTCGCATTGTTCTTGGAAAATCTGTCGTCAATGTCATGCCGTTGGGAGCGTCGCACAAAGGCGAGGCATTATTGGAGTGTATGCGCCAATTCAACTGTGCGGCGGCTCTGTATGTGGGTGACGACGACACCGATGAAGATGTCTTCGCGTTGGGGGATCAGCGCATTCTCACCGTGAGAATCGGTAAGAAGAACACCTCATCGGCCCGTTTTTTTCTGAAACGACAGACAGAGATTACGGAAGTGCTAAGACTATTGGTGGAAGTTGCCGATCGAAGTATTCATACCTGAAGCGGCCGCCACTCCGTCTTGTCCGCCTTATTCCCTCAATTGAGATCGTTCTCGCCCAAGCAAAAGGTCATAGGGGGCATAGTCATCGCTCAGGATGACGCCGGGGGGCCAGGGTTCGGCCCGGCGGGTGCTCAGCAGCGTGATGGCTTCAAGTGGGACTCGCTGATTCGTCGCCATCTCGGTGATCTTTGTCGCGAGGTGGTCTGCCGATTCGCGCTCGATGAAACGGCCTCCAAAGAAGATGAGATTCTTCGCCGGGGTCATTCCGGTTTTCCATGGGCCTTCGACCGCGAAGGTCTCGATGACGGGGAAGGCCTGTTTCATGGTCTGGACCACCGCCGCAGCCCGAGCAAGATCTCCTTCTTTGCCGGACGACGCCAAATTGACCGCGACGATCCCTTCCGGGTTCAGATGGGCCCGTACCAGAGAGTAAAACTCTGCCGTGGTGAGATGAAAGGGGATCATGTCTCGCGCAAACGCGTCGATCCACATGACATCGTAGGTGTGCTCCGTGGCGTTGAGAAAGGTTCGACCATCCTTCACAAAGACATGGTGATTGGTCGGTGCGTGATAATCAAAATACTCCTCTGCCATACGGACGACGACCGGGTCGAATTCCACGATGTCCAACTCCAGAGCCGGCCAGTACCGCGCCAACCACTTCGCCAATGAACCGCCTCCATGGCCGATAATGAGGCCTCGCTTCGGTTCGGAGACCAGTGCCAGGGAAGACACCATCATTTGGCTGTAGGGGAGGAAGAGAGCAATAGGCTCGACCTTCCACATGGTGGCATGGAACGTTCGATCCAACACCAGATAGCGGAAGAGATCGTCTTCTCGAATGCGAACCTGCTGATAGGGACTTTCCTCTTGATAGATGGGGACCTTCAGTCGTTGGAGCGGATGGAGGGCTATGGCTCCCAGGAGGGTGCTACAACCGAGCACGAGCAGCAGGGCGAACCGGCCGGTCGAGGTGCCTTTGACGAGCCACAAGACCCCAAGCCCAACCTGAATGCCGCCCAACCAGGCGACGAGGGATTGACTCCCAATCCAGGATAAGAGGAAAAACGCGGTCCCCCAGGTTCCCACCAAGCTGCCCACGGTCGACAGGGCGATCATGCGGCCGGTCTGTCGTCCGAGATGGTCCATGTCTGCCACGGCCAAACGTAACATGGCCGGTAAGACACCACTGAGTCCGAACGCGGGGGGCGCGAGAAGGACGGTCGCTGCGAGACAGGGGCCCCAGCGAGGGTCCTGCACTATCTTTTCGATTTCAAAAAGAATTGGTTGGTTTGCCCAGGCGACAAGAAACGTCCAACCTCCGGAAAAAAGCAACAGGGCGGCCAATACGCGCCCGTCGGTATATCGATCTGAGACCCAACCGCCGAACGCGTACCCGCTGCTCATGGCCGCCAAAATCACACCGATCAAGGCGCCCCAGACAAACAGAGAGCTGCCGAAGACAGGCGCCAGCAGCCGACTGCCTAAAATCTCCAAAGCCATGACCACCCCCCCGGTGACGAGGGCGGTAAACAGCAAGAACCATCTGGGAATTCGTGGCGTATGAGGGGCCATTGATTGAACGAAGGGGAGGGCTCCTTGTCAGGTCTGAAACGGCGTCGAATTGTACTCAACGCATTTTCTGAGAGTCAACGAAGCTTGGGTCTCCATGGGGACTAACAAGACCGAAGGATCATAGAATTCATTGCTCGTTGAGAGCATGGTTGCTATACTTTCAGTCGAATTGCTTGTGGCAAGAAGGAGGGGCGCATGCATATCAGTGTGATTGGGAGCGGCTACGTCGGACTCGTTACCGGAGCATGTTTCGCCGAGTTCGGCGTTCATGTGACCTGTATGGACAGCGATAGCCGAAGAATTGAGAAACTCGAAAAAGGCGAAATTCCGTTTTATGAACCGGGGCTCGCAGAACTTGTTGCCAAAGGGGTCAAAGAGGGCAGATTGAGCTTTACCACGGACATCGCTCAGGCCGTCGACAAGGCGCTCGTTATCTTTATTGCTGTGGGAACACCCCCGAGCGCGGATGGCAGTGCCGACTTATCATTTGTCAAAGAGGTGGGAAAAGGCATTGCCCGCCATATGAACAGCTACAAGGTCATCGTGACCAAATCGACTGTACCGGTGGGGACTGGGGAAACCATTCGAGAGGTGGTCAAAAAGACGCAGAAAGATGCGATCCGGTTCGATATGGTTTCGAACCCGGAATTTCTCCGAGAAGGGTCGGCTATTGAAGATTTCATGCGGCCAAATCGCGTGGTGATCGGCGCGGACAGCGATCAAGCCGTTGCTATCATGAGGGATCTCTATCGTCCTCTCTATCTGATCGAAACACCGATCGTCGTGACCGATGTTCCGACAGCCGAGCTCATCAAGTATGCCTCCAATGCTTTCCTGGCGACAAAAATTTCGTTTATCAATGAGATCGCCAATCTTTGTGAGAAGGTCGGAGCCAATGTTCAGATGGTGGCGAAAGGCATGGGGCTGGACCATCGAATCGGGTCAAAGTTTCTTCATGCAGGTCCGGGCTTCGGGGGGTCTTGCTTTCCCAAAGACCTCGCCGCGCTCATTCAGACCGGAGAACGCAACGGCTATCCCATGCAGATAGCCTCCGCGGCGTCACGCGTGAACGACATTCAGCGTGAGCGGATGATCGAAAAGATACGGGACGCGGTCGGAGGATTGAAGGGGAAGACGTTGGCGATGCTCGGCCTTTCCTTTAAACCGAACACCAACGACCTGCGCGAAGCCCCGGCCTTGGCGATCGGGCAGGAACTTCTGGCAGAAGGTGCAAACATCCGTGCCTACGACCCGGAGGCTCTAGCCGAAGCCTGCCAGATGATGCCCCACCTGCAGCCCTGCCGAGACACCTACCATGCGGCTGAAGGGGCTGACGCCCTGGTCATTATGACTGAGTGGAATGTGTTTCGAAATCTAGACTTTGAAAAGCTGAAGTCGGTCATGCGAGTTCCCATCGTGCTTGACCTTCGGAACGTCTACGATCCGGAACGTGTAACAGCCGCTGGATTCAAGCATGTATCAGTGGGGCGAGCGGCACAGAATCCCTGACAGGCTGTTGAAAAAGTCCGCCAGCGGCGTTCTCGCGGCGCTTAGAGGCTCAACGTACCGCTCAAAGTACGCTTCGCCTGCTCGCTTGCTGCGGCCTTGCTGGACGGACTTTTTGACCAGCCTGTGGGTCCGTGTGAAATGGCTTGGTCGGTATCTTGCTAAGCTTTGTTAGGTCAGCCGAGGTAACTCGGTCTTCACCTGGTCCTTGGTTTTGGGCTTGTACCCCATTCGATCGAGGACCTTCATGATGCGTGTCTTCAACCGGTCATCGGCTTCGACCAGCGCAGTTGCCAGCGGTTCCACGGCCGGCTTGCCGATCTTCCGAAGAATTTCGGTGGCCGATTGACGCATCTCGTCTTCTTCGGACACCAGTAATGGAATCAGCGAGGCCACGGACGGGCCACCAAGCTTGATTAACGAATCATAGGCTCGTTGCCGCACGTCCCCGACCTCATCGCTCAATGCCGCAACCAGCGGATCGACGGCGCGAGGATCCTTCAGGTCGCCCAATACTTCCGCCGCATACTTCCGGTTCAACCAATGCGAATCTCTCAGGTCGAGCAACATGGCATCGGCCCTGGCCGCATTGGGATCTTTGGGACGGATCCTGAAGCTTTTCGCGACGCGTTTCCCGTCTTCCTCTATGACCCGGATGGTCGCGCCATCCCCGGCTTTGAGCTTCGTGAGGTCTTCAAGGGCCTCCTCGGCCACATCCAGGACGACGGTTTTGCCGTCGTAGGCCAGGAGCTCGACCTCGATCTGTCGACTTTCCGGGTTGACTGCCACGACCCGTTCCGTCACCAGGTTGAACCCGTCCTTCTTGTCTCCACCTTTGGGAGCGATCTGAATCAGCTTTGGAGTTTCATCCGCCATGGGTAGTGATCCTCTGTTGGAATGAGTTATTGCGGTGTCGGTTTCCAGCCGAGACTGGCCAGCACGGCCTCGACCGTTTCCTGCACCATCGTATTGTCGTCCTCGAGCAGTGCCACCAAGGGCTGAATAGCTTCCTTCGCGCCCAGCCGAGCGAGCGATTCGGCGGCATTTCGCCGGACCAGCCAATCTTCATCCTGCAACGACGTGATCAATGGAGGAATTCCTCGTTGATCGCCGATTTTTCCCAACGCTTCCGCCGCATGACGTCGGACCATCCAATTAGAGCCCAGGAGCCCGTCGATGAGCGCGTCGACCGCCCGCACATCGCCGATCTTTTTCAGCACCCGGGCCGCATCCTCCCGCAGCGTACTGTCCATGAGCGCCTCGATCAGCCCGGGCACCGCATGTGAATCGCCGATGCGTTCCAATGCCCACACGGCCGCCGTGCGCACAGCACCGTCTCGGTCTTTGATCGCTCTGACTAGAGGATCCACGGCTCGCCTGTCGCGCAACTTTCCGAGGGCTGATGCTGCCTGTTCCCTGATAGCCCATGAGTCGTCCTGTAACGCGTCGATCATCGGTTCCACGACGGATGGCCCCATCCGAACGACCGCACTGGCTGCGGCCTCCCGGATCACCGCATCTTCATCGGCCATCAGGTCGATCAACCGGGGAAGCGCCTCCGGGCCGCTTTGACCGAGGCTTGCGATGGCGTGGTCGCGCAAGGCCTCGTTGTCGTCATGGAGGGCTCGTATCAGCTGCTCGATTCGATCGGATGCACCCTGTTCAGTCATGCTTCGTGTCCTCTTCATGGGCCTGATGTTCCATGGCGGTGAGGGCTTCCAGCTTGTCGGCAATCAGGCCGGCATTGTAGGCCACGAGGCCGTCACGATCGGTCCTGAGTCGATCAAAAAGTTCCTTGTGCGGGCGCAAGACTTCCACCTCCTTGACCTTGGCCAAGGCCTCCATGGCGTACACACGCAGTGGGCGGATGGGAATGGCCTCAAGATAGAGCGGAGTCGGGCGCGCATCACCGATCAATCCAAGGGCCTTGATGGCCAGCTCTTTGACGCCGGTATCCTTGTCGTGTTCCAGCCGCCGCATCAATGGTTCAACGGACCGCACGTCCCCGATTTTCCCCAGTAAGTCAGCCGCCGCCTCGCGCACCAGCCAGTCCTCGTCTTCGAGATATTCGATCAAAATTTCCACGCTCGGCCGCCCGATCCCGAGTAAGTCAATGACCGTCGCCATTCTGGCCTCTTCGCGCTCGCTCGCTCCCTCGACCTCCCGCAACGCATTGAATGTCTCGTCGATCCGCTCTCGGATCGCGCCCAATTTCTTCAAGGTGCCGACGGCGATGTCCCGGACGACCGGCCGCCCCATCGCATCGATGAATGCATCGACGGAACGTGGATCCAATAATTGATCAAGCATCAATGCGGCCGCGAGTTGCGCGTCCTGGTCCGGATGGTTGAGCATCTCGCATAACGGAAGGACAGCGGTCGGAATCGCTCCGATCAGGTGGGTCAGCACCTGTCTGGCCTCGCCTTCCGGAGTTTTCGGCAATAAAGAAACCAACGCGCGGGCGGTGTTCGTATCGAGTACCCCCGCCATCTGTTCAAGGGCCGTCGCGCCGGCCTTTCGGACGACCTCCTCATCATGTTCGAGGAGTTCGACCAGTGCCACTCCGGCATGTGGGTCCTTGAGTCGAGCTAGCATTGCCGCCGCTTCTTTTTTCAGCTCCGTAGGCCCGGATCGTAAAGCCTCGATGAGCGCCTGGACCGACCGAGGACCACCGGCCACACAGGCCGCCGTCGCCCGCATACGGCGCCAATCTTCTTCATGGATGAGTTCGGAGACCAGCGTCTCAATCGTTTCTTTCGACATGGCATTCAGTAGAAGAATGGTCTACATCCGCTTGGGTTTCCATCCCGCTAATGTCAAGGCCTCACGGATATGAAACAGGAGATTTTCATCGCGCGAACTATTCAACAGCGGAATCAGGAGTGGGACGACTTTCGATCCGAATGTGGCCAAGGCCGCAGCTGCCTCCGCCCGGGTAAACGTTGGTTCCAGCGCCGCGATGAGCGAAGGGATGGCCCGGTCGTCGCCGATCACGCCCAACGCCCGCACTGCCGCACCTTGAGTGATGAGTTCTTCATTCCACTGATCCACGCAACCGGCCACTGTCCTTGTCGCTTCCGGAGGGCTGGTTCCTGTGAGGACGTCGACCAGGGCCGGAACCGCGCGTGGGTCACCGATCCGACCCAGCGTTTCGACCGCCAATGTCCGCAATCCGGGCTCACGCATCGCTGTGATCAAATGCTCGACTGCCCGTGGATCTCCGATCTCGCCTAAGGCCCGCACTGCATCCTCGCGAACCGCCGAATCCCGATCGTTGAACATCACCGACAACAGCGGCTCCACGGCCTGTCGCGATCTGGTTTTGCCCAGCGATTCCACCGCATGAAGCCGAACGAGCCAGGTTTCATGCTGCAAGGCGTCCACCAACGACGGAATCGCCGCGTCACCGATCGCGGCCAGCGCAGCGGTTGTTTCCTCGCGCACCGCCTTGACCTTGTCCTGCAGCAATGGAATGAGCGGTTCGACGGTGCCGGCGTGCTGGATCCGACTCAACGACTTAGCCGCGTGCATCCGAACAATCCCATCGCTGCTGCCTAGCGCCTGTACGCGGGGGGCCCGCCCGCCTTTATGGGGCACTCGCCTCAAGATGCCCGCCGCGGCCTCTTGAACTGAAGTGTGCGATCACCTCAGACAAGCACCCAGCACCTCGACCGCCGGTGCCCCAATCACACGCAGCGCTTCGATCGCCGCCTCGCGGACGGAGCGGTCACGATCTCGGAGGAGAGAAACCAGGGGAATGACGGCCCGCGGGTCCTTGAAGGTACCAAGCAGGCCGGCCGCCTCTTCGCGGATCGCCCAATCCTGGTCCTTGAGAGCCGCGATCTGTTCCGTCACCGCATCGCTCATGCTGTTATCCAGCGCTACGAAGGATAGTGATTCGCTAGGGCGCAGAACCCATTGTCGCAACCGACGCATAATGCATGAGCATGTGCTCGTGGTGGCGCGATCACGCGATATCGCCGGATGGGCCAAAGCGCCCGGTCTGTCCCAGAGGGCGGTCGACGCGCAGATTGTCGGCCTGGCTTGAGCTGATTTCCACTTCTTCATCAGAAGGCGACCATCCGAGCTTTTCCAACGTCTCGAGAGTAATCTGCTTCAAGGCATCCTTTGCTGTCAGCCGAACGGACGCGTAAGAAAGCACACGTTCCTTTTCAGCCTCGACTTCAGAGGCCTTCGGGTCATAGAGGAAGGCGATCAAAGGCTCGATGGCCGCATCACCGATCACCGCCAGAGCTGCTGCTGCCTTTTCGCGCAACACCCCATCTTTGAGCAACATGATAAGGTCCGGGATGACCCGAGGGTCACGAAACTGACCAAGAGCGGTCGCCGCAGCTTCCTTGATGAATGCATCTTCGCTCACAATACACCCCGGCGTGGGTGTGCCTTCCTGCTTGATGCCCTTCCCTTTCAAGGCATCAAGGACGGCCGGGAGAGCGCGGGCGTCGCCGATCATGCCGAGGGAAGCAATGGCATGCCGCTTGACGGCTCCGTCTTTCATGGCTTCCACTAGTGCATCAATAGCACGGGAGTCACCGATCATGCCCAATGCAATTGTCGCATCTTCACGAACGGCTCGATCAGGATCTTTTAAAGCGGCAATTAAGGCATCCACCACTTTGGCGTCTCGCACCCAGGTCCTGCCGATCTGATAATCGGTGGTCATTCCACCCAAGGCTCGAGCCGCATGACACCGCACCACAAAGTCTTTGTCCTTCAAGCTGTCAATCAGTGGATCGACCGACGGATGTCCGATATAGACGAGTGCGGTCCCTGCTGTTTCCCGCACAATCTTCGAAGAATCCCGGAACAGCTTGATCAAGGTGGGAGTGGCGTTGGGATCGGCGATTCTGCCCAGGGCTTCCGCCGCTGCGCTCTTGACGGCTCCGTCGCGATCGCGACACGCGACGATCAAGGCATCGACCGATCGGGAATCCTTGAGTTTGCCGGCGGCCTTTGCGGCGTGCTCGCGTACCCGCCAGCGCTCGTCCTTCAAGGCAGCAATCAGACGATCAAGCACGCTCGGGCCCATCTTTGCCGCAGCGTCGACCGCTTGGTCCCGAACCTCCATGATGGAATCATTGAAAAGGCCGATCAACGCCTCGTGAGCCCTCGGACCACCGATTTTGGCGACACCGCAGCCGGCATGTGCCCGAACAGACCAGAAGTCATCGCTGCAGGCGCCAATCAGTGCATCCAAGGTAGAGGGGTCCCCCAGATCGGCCAGGGTCTTCGCCGCCTCTTCACGGGTGGCGTCATCCACATCCTCAAGCGCTTCCAAGAGATTTTCTAGTACGTCAGCCATTGTTGGGTTTCTGGTCGTAATAAGGGTCGCGTTGCCCGCCATAGGGATACATACGCTTGCACAGCACGACCAAGGTTTGCGTTCCGCGGCCTCCGACACACTGATCCAAGGATTTGGAAAAATCGAGGGTGCCGTTCAGATCGACCGTAAAAGGAAAATCGAAGGTGAAGCTGATGAATTTGTACTTACCCGGCCGTAGCTGCAATTCTCGAAGTTCCGATGTTTTGGGGGCATCGAGCGAGTCGGGGTCGGAATTCCAGATGGAGGGGGTTATGCCCGGCACCTGCCACCATGACGCAGGAACCAGCTTCGTGGCATCGATGGTGATTCGGTGTTCTTTGAGATGAGCCGCCGGTGGTTCTCCAGCGTATCCCCCTTCGTTCGATGCTATCGTCAGCAGTCCCATGAGGGCCCAACTACATGCGAGTGACCAGCGTCGTACCATCATATGCTTGCTCATGGATCGTTAGCGCTTCTTGGCGCGCGACACGGTAGGAGTTGCCGCGGAAGCTTGAAAAATTTCCTCGACAGCCTTGCTGTCCCATTCCGTGTGAGTTTGGAGGCCCAGGATTCGCATCACCGTCGCTCCCGTATCGATGATTGATACCGGCTGACGGATGATTTTACCTTGCTTGATTCCAGCGCCGGAAACAAGCCACGGAACAACCGGTGAATCGGTTGCCGGAACTTCGGCGCCTGGGTCGGTTCCTTTTCCGCTCAGGGCAGTGACGAGGACGGCCGTGCGGTCCATAATCGAGTATTCCTTGAATAGGTCCAGGACGGATTTCATCGCGCTGTCGACTGTCCGCAAGGCCTCACGATACTCTTTAGAAGTCCAGCCGTGCGTCACTCCGGCCCTGCCTGCTTCCGGAAGGTGAACCACCAACAAATGAGGTAATGAGAGGATCGCATGGCCGTAGCCGTGCCCGCTGGTCGCCTTCTGAAGATACTGCTGGATGTAGGAAACGAGCTTCTGGGAGCCGCACTCGGGACGCAATGCTCCGCAGAGTTGATAGTCGGTGTATGGTTCAGGCTTTGCCAGCTGATACAACGACTCATCCATATAAAAGATGGCACTGTCGCGACCGCCACTCAAATCCAGATAGTCGAACATACTCGGCGAGCGAGGGTAGCCCCGGCTGAATTCGAAGAAGTTCCAAGTGATCCCATGTTTCTCCACCGGCACGCCGGTAATCAATGATGCCATCGTCGGCAACCGCAGTGCCGGTTTCACCCCCCTCGCGGACCAGGTGACCGAGCCCTCCTTGACGAGCTTGCTCAAGGTCGGCATGGTGCCGCCCTGGACCGACTCTTGGCCGAACCCCTCCAGCACGAAAAGGACGACATGTTCCGTCAAAGCAGTTGACGGGGCGGTTCCCTTACCTTGTGAGGGAGCCGCATCGACAAGCCCATGGATTCCGGTTTCAAACAAAACAGTCAGGAAACCGACGATAATAAGGAGAAAGGGCCGTAAAGGTTGTCTCATGACAAAATATCACCCGCGTGTGTCCTAAAAGTAAAGGTGCTACCCTAACATGCAAATTTTCAGGAAGGCAAGGTGGGGTAAAGCTCCAGCCGAATGCTGGCGAAACCCATGCTTGGGTGCTATGCTGAACGTAGTACCCGTTTTACCCATGCTGACGAAGTAGAAGGGGAGGCGATGTTCAGTCGATCTCACCAAGCGCCTCTTCCGGTGTGTCAGCTTTCGACCAGCCCCTCCCGTTTTCCGGCCTTTTGTCTCGCGCTCGCCGCGGTCATCGCCGCGGTCCCGGCGCTCGCTGACATCCGTGTCGTCAACGCGCAAGGCGAGCATCGAATGGGAGACCGCGACACCCGCGAGGATGCGATCAGACTTGCCGCTGAGGCAGCCAAACGGAACGCGCTCGAACAAGTTGCGACCTACCTTGAAAGTGTCACCGTCGTCAGCGACATGGATGTGACAAAAGACGAAATCCGCACGTATACCGCCGGGTTGGTGATCGTACTCAATCAACAGGTCTCCACGTCTCTGGATGGTGACGTCGTGGTCGTGAAAGTGGATCTGCTCGCGCAAATGGATACGGAAGCCGTGGCACAGGCGATCACAGCGCTTCGAGAAAATGAAGATGCCCGTGTGCAGCTGGCGGCGTTGAAACAAGAGAATGAACAACTTCAGCGAGAGCTGGGCACGGTGAATCAGGACCTGGGCAACGCGGCCACGCCGGATCAAGTTCAGCACGCAGCGCAAAAGCGGGAGGAAATTCTCAATCGAGTGCAATCCAATGCCATGGTGTCGCAAGCCTGGACCAATTGGGTCCTCGTCTCGCCGGTCGGCCTGCCACAGGCTCTTCTGAACAGCGCCAGCGGTCTCTATCCAGGCAGTCCGCACATCGCGCTTGCGCAACAGATCATCATG
Organism: uncultured Nitrospira sp.; assembly: GCA_964570915.1. Classification (GTDB taxonomy): domain Bacteria; phylum Nitrospirota; class Nitrospiria; order Nitrospirales; family Nitrospiraceae; genus Nitrospira_D. Next base: position 19,310 of record CAZNBG010000005.1, read on the forward strand.
AATCGGCAGCCGCCCATGCCTGGCAGGACCAGGCCCCGGATGCCGAGCCATGAGCTTGTTCCACCCCCCGGCGCGTCGGGTGAGTCTAGGACATTGAACGAGATCATTTATAGAACCCCGAGAGCGCAGCCGCAGAGCCACGCGCAACCGATGACCCAAGGATTCTCTCAGTCTCAACCGTCGGTCTGGCCGCCTCGACTCCACGAGCCAGGCCCGCATGCTCCATCAGCACCGACTTTGAAAAGACCCGGGGCAGGCTCTGGAGCGGGAGGAGGGAAGCCTTGACGCGCGGAATCGAAATCGTCATCGCGGTGGGTCTCTGCCTTGTCGAGGGACTCGTTCTCACGACGGCACAAGCAGCGGAAACAGACGAGGTAAGGAAGCACGCCGAGCAATCCTTCGACCGATTTCAACGCCAGCTGAACGGCAAGGCTATGGACACGTCCTCCATGATCAGACGAGCAGCCGAAGTCGGAGACGGCGGTTATTCTTCAGATCAGTACTGGATCGGCAAGGGTCAGGGTGACTTAACCAAAGGCAAGGCCGTCTGCCAGCGTGTGTCGGAGCTTTCCGCCCGCACTGATTTAGCCAAGCAAATTCGCGTATTGGTGAAGGAACATATGATCGATCGAGTCCGCGAACGGTCGGGACGTGAAAGCGAGCAGGACATTGAACTGACTCGCGAAGAAATCGTTCAAGAATATCTTCAGGACGTGAAGATCGTCGACCGTCGGATCGATGAAGACAATAAGGTTTGTACAGCCACAGCCATTATGCCGAGGAGCCGTGTTCAGTTGAAGCCCGCCACAGACCCGGAATCCAGCCCGACTCCTGTCCATTGACCGTCCCAATGCTGTTGTTGCAGCCGCGAACCCATATCGGCTATGTAGTCCTTCATGCCGGTCGAGAATAATTTTCAGCACGATGAGTTGTCCCGGAAGAATCCTGGTGAGCGGGTGCGTGTTGCCGACTTGATCGATGTTGTGTCTCCGGAATCACCGGTCTGGGCGGAAAGCATGGCCAAGTGTGGGAAGAGTCTTTCTCATGCCGGTGTCTCCAGCGTGGTCTTTGTCCATGGTTCCATCCACGGCTCTGACATCTTCGGCATGCAGCTTCTGGATGAGGGGGGAGGCCTCAAACGGGGCTAATCACGGGGTGTTTCCGGGCTCGATGCCTTGCTCGCTGCCATGCGCGAAGAAAGTAGTGGGATTCCTTTGTTGCCGGGTGGGTGCACGCCTCCACTCCCAAATGATGACGTGGTGAAAACCCTTTTAGATGAGCAGGTCGGCGATGCTGGGAACTTCACCGACGCCAACGTTCAATCATTTAGGCAGGCCATCAACACGTATCTGGCTCGGCCGATCGCTTGCACCAGGCTCCTCTGGTCATCCGAGCATCATCATCTTGGACGGGCATTGGCCGCAGTCTCACTGCTGGATGAGCTGCACCAAGTCTGCAAAAGTCAGAACTTGGGCAAGGGAGACCGAATTCTGGTGCTCGCACATGGGCAAGCCGGGCTGGTCCTGGCCCTTGCCTCGAACCTTCTCTGCCCGATTCCGATGACCGGACGTCAAAAATTGCTCGAGATTCTTTTGGGGTATGCTGAACAGACAAGTCAGGCTCACCTCGCCGGTACGATCAGACACGTCCACTCATCACTCGTGGCAGGGGCACTTCTCTTTGGAGTCTCGCTCGATCTGGCGACCTTCGGGACGCCGGTTCGCTATGGGTGGGATCCCTCCGGCATCGGGAAGCTGTTGCACGTCGTGAATCACCGGAATTTGCGGACGGACGGAAAGAGCTGGTTGGCGAAGATGGAACTCCCGCAAATCACGATGGAGATGCCGATCGCCTGGGGTGGGGACTATGTTCAGGAACTGGCGGTCGCCGGCAGCGATGCTGTCCCTCCAACGGAATCGGCCAAGGCGGCCAACAGGGCCGTCTGGGACATGGTCGAGCCGTACGATGGATTCGAACGGTGGCTGGAATGCGCCAGACGCGCCGTGCGCTGTCCCAGTGAAGGGCAGTGTCTTCTTGTCGACTACAAGGACAGCACCGGCTCGACAAACCCCCGCGACCATTACTATGGCCACGCCGTCTATACGCGTCGTCACGTCCTCCTGTTCAACACCACGCAGGTAATTCGTGCCTTCTATGAATCCTAGGCCTCTCCTGTGCTGGAAGTCGTCACCGGTTCGTGGCCGGCGGACGCGTACTGTGAGTCTGGATTGAAGGCCGCCGGTAAGACGTCTTCTATCCGTTCCGCCAAGACAAAGGTCAGCTCGTCGCGCACTTCCAGGGGGACATCCTTGAGATCTTTCTCATTGGCCTTCGGCAGAATGATTCGCTTGATTCCCGCGCGATGCGCTGCCAGCACCTTTTCTTTGATGCCGCCCACCGGCAACACAAGTCCACTCAAACTGATTTCACCCGTCATGGCCGTGTCGCTCCGTACGGCTTTGCCCACGTAAACGGAAGCCAACGCCGTCGCCATGGTGATACCGGCCGATGGGCCGTCCTTCGGAATGGCTCCGGACGGCACGTGGATATGGATCCCGTTGCGCTTAAAACGGGGGATGTCCAACCCCATGCTCTCGGCATGCGACCAGAGATAGCTCCGAGCCGCACGCGCGGACTCTTGCATCACGTCGCCTAACTGTCCCGTAAGGGTCAACTCGTGACCGCCTGGGAGCAAGGTGGTCTCAATGTAGAGCACATCCCCTCCGGTCGGGGTCCATGCAAGGCCGGTCGCCACGCCGGGCGGGAGATTCTTCCGAGCCTCCTCCGGCATGAATCGTTCAGAGCCCAACCACTCGCCGAGCATATCGGTTTCGATCGCGACAGGTTGTCGCTCCCTGCCCTCCGGGAGGTCCGCAAACGTCAGGGCCACCTTTCTGGTCAACCGTCCCAGCATTTGCTCAAGCTGGCGTACACCGGCCTCACGCGTGTAACGCGAGATGACGAGATTCAATACTTCGTCCGTGAGCACCACTTGAGTCCCCTCGATGCCGGCCTCCTTGAGCCGTCGCGGCCAAAGATAGCGCCGGGCAATCTCGGCTTTTTCGCGCTCGCTGTACCCCTGAAGTCGAATGACTTCCATTCGGTCCAACAGCGGTTGGCTGATCGTATCCAGAGTATTGGCCGTGGTGATAAAGAACACTTTCGACAGATCGAACGGTAAATCCAAGTAATGATCACGGAACGTATGGTTCTGCGCCGGGTCGAGAATTTCCAACAGTGCGGCCGCCGGATCGCCGCGGAAATCGCGCCCCATCTTGTCGACTTCGTCGAGCATCAGCACCGGGTTGTTGACACCCGCCCGGCGGATGGCCTGAATGATACGGCCCGGGAGCGATCCCACATAGGTGCGGCGATGGCCACGAAGCTCGGCTTCATCATGGACACCGCCGAGGCTGAATCGTTCAAACGTCCGGCCCATCGCCCTCGCGATTGACTGCCCCAAGCTTGTCTTGCCGACTCCGGGAGGACCGACCAGACAGAGAATCGGAGCTTTGGCAGTCGGGTTGAGCTTCAGAACCGCCAGATGCTCGACGATCCGCTCTTTTACCTCCTTGATCCCGTAGTGATCTTCTTCCAGCACCTGCCGAACCGTCGAGAGATCGAGGTGTTCCTTGGATGCCTTCTTCCAGGGAAGTTCGAGAACCAGCTCGAGGTAGGTTCGGAGCACCTGGTGGTCCGGTGACGTCGGTGGCACTTTTCCCAGCCTGGTGACTTCGCGCTCGACTTCTTTGCGAATATGATCGGGCAGGTCGGCCTCCTCGATCTGCTTTTTCAGGCGGGCGATCTCATTTTCTTCCTCCTCGCCTTCGCCCAACTCTTGCTGGATGGCTTTCAGTTGTTCGCGCAAGATGTATTCCCGTTGGTTTTTGCCGATTTTAGTCTGCGCATCCTTGGCGATCTTTTCTCGCAACTGCAGTATTTGGATTTCCTTGGATAGTGCGGCATAGAGGCTACGAAGGAGGTCCAGCGTCGAGGAACATTCCAGTAATCGTTGTTCTTCCACCACGTTGAGATTGACGAGCGAAGCGATGCGATAGGCCAAGGCGACGGAGTCACCCTCATTGCTCAACACCGCACCGACTTCTTGGATGCCCGGAGCGTCGATCAGTCTGGGCAAATCCGACACCAGCTCTTGAATGGCTCGGTGAAGCGCCTGGACTTCCGTGCCGTTATCCGAGGGGCGCCCGAGAGAGCGGACACGTACCATGGGGTAGGGGGTGATCTGTTCTTCTTTCAAGAGGACGACGCGCTCAAGTCCCTGCACCAGTGCGTGGATCACTCCCTCCGACGTCTGGCCGATTTGCTTGACGATCGCCTTCGTTCCGATGGAGTACAGATCAGCCAAGCCCGGTTCCTCGGTCTGAGGATCTCGTTGCGCGACGACGACGATCATCTTCTCTTCCGTCTTCATGGCTGCGTTGACCGCAGCCACGGACCGTTCTCGTCCGACCGTCAAAGGCATCATCACCCCTGGGAACAAGACCGTCCGTTTGACCGGAAGTATCGGTAACGTCGACAATAAATTGTTCTCCATGGCATCCATCCTTGCTGAGAGTTCACACTATTATATCAACCTGATAGGTCTTCCAGCTCGGAAGTCAAGTGGAAGGGACTGCGGATTGGGGGCCACTAATAGACCTCCGCAAGCCCCATCATCGTATCGCGATCCGTGCGATGCGATTCACCAGGCCAGAGAACACAAATGCGTCTTACTGACCCCGGATCCTCTGATTGCTCAATATTTGGTTCGTGTGCTGGTAAGAGGCTCTTCTGCAGTTACGACCAATCATCTTCTTGCGTGGGTAGATCTCATGTCTGCGTTGACGGTGTGAGGCGCCGCCTTGCTCCACCGCGGACGATCACGAACTCATAGAGCCGGCATTCCAACGCCCCGTTGAAGAGGGGAATGCGTTTGGATGGTGTCAGGCCAATCAGCTTCGGCATGCGGGCATCACCGGTCAGCGCGTAGACACGCCATCCGGTGAAGCGCTGCTTCAGCCAATCGCCCAACTTGGGGTAAAGCGCTTCCAGCTCGTCCGATCGGCTGAGGCGGACTCCATAGGGCGGATTGATGACCATCACGCCTTTGTCCGCCGGCGCTTCCAGATCCAGAATATTGCTTTGCTTCAGCCGGATATCAATCGACACTCCGGCGCCTTGAAACGTCCGTTGCGCAATCTTCACCATCGCGGGATTCTGGTCGGACGCATAGATGGCAGACGGTACCTGAGCCACTTGTTTCGCCCGTGCCGCTTCACGGAGATCGCCCCATCGTTGTGGATCGTGGACGAGCAGCCGCTCGAAGGCGAAGTTTCGCGAGATGCCCGGTGGAATCTTCCGGGCCATTAAGGCGGCTTCGAGAGGAATCGTCCCGCCGCCGCACATGGGATCGACCAGCACGTCTTTCACGGTCCACCCAACAAGCCGTAGCATTCCCGCCGCCAGGTTTTCTCTGAGCGGTGCTTCGACCGAGCCCATCCGATGGCCACGTTTGAACAGCGGCTCTCCCGATGTATCCACATAAAATGTGACGGTGCTCTGGTCCAGAAAGGCGTCGAGCCTGATGTTCGGTCGTTCCGTATCGACGCTGGGTCGCCGCTTCGTGGAAGCGACGAACTTATCGCAGACGGCGTCTTTGATACGGAGGGTCAGGAAGTCCAGGCTGGGGAGGGGGCAGCGACGCGCGCTCACCTTCACCTTGATCGTCTGAGCGGGTGTGAACCATTCGGGCCAGGCGAGCGCATGGGCAGCCCTATAGACATCCTGTTCTGTTTTGTAGACGCTTCGCCCGACTTCCCACAAGACGCGGCTGGCGATGTGTGATTGGAGATTGATCCAGTACATGGTCGACCAGGGAGCGCTGAAGCCGACGCCGCCTTCTGTCTTGCTCGTCGTCGGCACGCCAAGGCTATGGAGCTCTCCTTCGAGCATGCCTTCAAGCCCACGAGGGCAAGGTGCAAAGAATCGACGTTTTGTGCTATCCATTTCGCTCGCCGATGATTGCCGATGAAGAGGCCACGTGATGAATTTTTGCAGCGTCTGCGGAAAGTCAGTGATACAAAAGGTTCCGCCCGGCGACAACCTGCCCCGGTTCGTGTGCGAAACCTGCCAGGCTATTCATTACCATAATCCCAAGATCGTCGCCGGCTGCATTCCAGAGTGGGAGGATCAAATCCTCTTGTGTCGGCGGGCCATCGAGCCGAAATCTGGACTCTGGACCTATCCAGCCGGTTTCATGGAACTCGGCGAAGGCACCGAACAGGCGGCGATGCGGGAGACGCTCGAGGAGGCGCAGGCGCAGGTGACGATCACGCGGCTCCATTCTGTGTTGAGTCTGCCCCGCATTGGGCAGGTCTATATGACCTTCATCGGCCGTCTGCAGACCAGGCAGTTCAGCGCAGGATTCGAAAGTCTGGACGTGCGGCTCTTTCCACGCGACGCGATTCCGTGGGAGGAGATTGCCTTTCCCGTGGTGAAGGAGGCCTTACGGCACTACATCGAGGACGCGGTGCGGGGGACGTTTCAGCTGCATGTCGCCAACGTTCTGGGAGCCATCAAGTAACCGCGGTCCGATCGGAGTGCATTAGAAGCGAAGCTCGCTCTGCCGCAGGATGGCGTGAATGTCGACGAGTTGTTCGGTGCGGTCGATGGCATAGAAAATCCGCCATTCCCCCACGGCATACTTGCAGAGTCCCGGAAGGTCATCCGCAATGGGTTCATGTCGCAAGTTGTCGACATTGGAGGCCAACCACTTGGACTTGTCGAGGAGCCGTTGGGCCATGGGCTGGTCGATCATGGCGAGGTCCTGCGCGGTACCGGGTCGGAAGGTGAGACGGTACCAGGGCATGGGGGCCTACCACCGAAGCCCAAGTCGCTCGGCCACTTCTTCACCGGACAGTCGCTCGCCGCTCGCCAATGACTGCTTGAGACGGGCTCTGAGCGAATCGCCTAGCTGGAGACCGAGATCGGGATCTCCGATCAGCTCGCGAATCCGATCGTCCACGAACCCCTTTACCAGTTCCTTCAATTGTTCCATTGACAACGACGAGAGGTCCATGGAAGAAGAATACGGTTCAGGATGGATAGAATGCAACGGGTCGGACTCGTTCGGAAATGGAAGTAGTTCACGCCTTCGGCAACTCGCCTTTGGGAAAGACCAATGCCTGTCCTGCCTGAACCGAGAGTTGTTCGACCACACGCTTGAGCCGTTCTTCGTCAGCAGGGGCCATTGTCAGAAATTCGACGCCCAAGCCTTGTGACCCCGACCATCGGACGGTCGCATTGCTGATGTGGATCGGTGTGGCCTCGCCGGGAAGTTCAAGAAGGAGTTCCACCATCATCCCAGTGAAGGGGCGAATGGTGCTCTCCAGCCGACAACCCTTCACAGAGAGGTCCTTCACGGAGGCTTTGTAACGAAGTTTGTCCCTTTGTACCAACGTGCTTGGCATTGTGAATGGAAACCGCGGGAACTTACGAACAACCATCGTGCATCCTCTTGTCCGTCAGCAGATTTCCGCCCCGCTTGCTGTATATGCAGCCAGCAAGCCGTTCGACATTGTAA
>CAZNBG010000006.1:0-6524 GCA_964570915.1 uncultured Nitrospira sp.
CAGATCGCGAAGACCAGTCCCTTGGTCAGCAAGATCACGGGAATGGTGGTCCAGACCAATAAGGCGATAGTGGGAGCCAACGCCTTTGCCCATACGTCGGGAATTCATCAGGATGGCTTGCTCAAAGAGAAGACGACCTACGAAATTATGCGTCCGGAGTCGATCGGATTAGTTGAAAGTCAGATGGTCATGGGCAAGTTGTCCGGGCGTCATGCGTTTCGGCAACGCTTGGAAGAGCTGGGTTACAAGCTCGCCGAGGAAGAGATCAACCATGCGTTTGAGCGGTTTAAAAAACTTGCCGATCAAAAGAAGGAGATTTTCGAGGAAGACCTCGAAGTCATCGTCTCCGAAGAGTTGTCGAAGATGGCCGACCGCATTACATTAAGCACGTTTCACGTCTCGAGCGGAACAGATCGAGTCCCAACGGCCACGGTCGAGCTGGAGATCGATGGGAAGCCCATCGCTCAAACCGGGACGGGCGACGGGCCGGTGGACGCTGTCTACCGCACCATTGCCACGATGACACAGACGAAGAGTAAGTTGCTGATGTATGTCGTGAAGGCCATCACCGGTGGAACCGATGCGCAAGGTGAAGTGTCTGTCCGGGTTCAGGAAGATGGCCGGACGGTGACGGGCCACGGGGCCGATACCGATATCATTACGGCCTCAGCCAGGGCCTATCTAAGCGCCTTGAACAAGCTGGCTTATCTGGCGACGAAACAGGCTCAAGGAGAACAGAAGGTGAACTTGATTTGATGTGGCTCTCCACGATACAGTCTCAATTTCCGTCGCTAGGTTTGTTGAAGGTGAGGGGGCTTGTCCGTGTTCAAAGTCATGCTGGCGGATCGCCCCGAGTTTCTAGCCGGCGACCATACTCGCTTGCGGGAGATTTTTCATCCGGCCAAGCATCAGCTCAAGCTGAATTATAGTCTTGCCCACGGCACGCTCCCTTCCGGTCAACGATCGAAGCGGCACGTGTTGACCTCGTCCGAAGTCTATTATTTCATATCGGGATGTGGCCGACTGACGATCGATGACCGCATCGCGCTGGTCGAAGCCGGGACGACGGTCTATGTTCCGCCTGGAGGGCAACAGTTGCTCGAAAATACCGGGACGACGGATATTGAATTCTTGTGTTTCGTCGATCCGGCCTGGCGGATTGAAGATGAACGCGTGTTGGAATAGATCATGGATGGAGTGAGGGATCGAAAGGAGTAACGGTGAAGGCCAAGATTGCAGTGCTGGCCGGCGACGGCGTCGGGCGTGAGATCGTTCCTGAAGCGGTGAAGGTCCTGAAGGTCATCGCGGATAAATATGGGCATTCGTTCGAATTTGCCGCAGCCGATATCGGCGGTCAGGCGATCGATAAGGCGGGAGTCCCGCTGCCGAAGGACACGTTGGCGCTCGCGAAGCAAAGTGATGCGGTCTTGTTGGGAGCCGTGGGTGGCCCCAAGTGGGAGAGTTTAGAGTACAGCCTGCGGCCTGAACGTGCGCTGCTCGGGATCCGAGAGGCCTTGGGGCTCTATGCCAATTTGAGACCGGCGAAGCTGTATGCCAATCTTGTGGATGCGTCCACGTTGAAGCGTGAGGTCGTCGAAGGGATCGACATTCTCGTGATTCGTGAGCTCACCGGGGGAATCTACTTCGGCAAACCCAAGGGCATTGAAAAGCTGCCCAATGGAGAGGAACGGGGAGTCAATACAGAGGTCTATACCACGGAAGAAGTTCGGCGGATTGCCAAAGTCGCGTTCGAAGCGGCCCGGAAACGGCGCAAGAAAGTGACGTCGGTCGATAAGGCGAACGTGTTGGAATCATCGGAGCTCTGGCGAAAGGTGGTCATTGACGTGCATGCATCCTATCCGGACGTTGAGCTGGGGCATATCTATGTCGATAACGCCGCCATGCAATTGGTGCGGAACCCTCGACAATTCGACGTGCTCCTCTGCAACAATATGTTCGGGGACATTCTCAGTGATGAAGCGGCGATGCTGACCGGTTCAATCGGCATGTTGCCGTCTGCCAGCGTCGGGGCGAAGGTCGGGCTTTTCGAACCGATTCATGGAAGCGCCCCTGACATTGCCGGCAAGAATATCGCCAATCCCATCGCCACGATCGCCTCGGCTGCGATGCTGCTGTCGTACGCATTTCGCCTCGAGAAAGAGGCCGAGGCCATCGAACAAGCCATCGTAAAAACGCTCGACCTCGGGTATCGCACCAAAGACATTCAGAGTCCAGGATCGCGGATCGTGGGGACCATCGAGATGGGTGAGGCCATCGTGAGAAATCTGAATTAGTCAGCGGTCGTGATCTATGGCAGCCATTCTTTCCACATGGACGATTAGAACGTTCGCCGGTAACGGCGAGGCCGGCTTTGCCGGAGACGGAGGATCTGCGGCACAGGCCCGTTTGAATGAGCCCAAAGGCGTGACGATCGATTGTCATGGCAACGTGTATGTCGCTGATTCAGAGAATCACGTCATTCGTAAAATCGACCGTGTCGGCGGTGTCATCTCGACGGTAGCCGGTAGATCCGGCGACGAACACCTCAGTTCGATCGTGCGACGGGAAGCGGAGACGCTGCCTACGGATGAAGACCCGTTCGCTGGCGGTGGCAGTGAACCCGGCGTGGGGAAATTCACTCAGCTGGCCGATTTGAGTGGAACGGTTCGATATTGGACGAACGGGGTGGCTGCAACGACGCGGTATGGTGGGGACGGCGGACCTGCGGTGAGCGCGTATCTCAACTTCCCCACGGCCGTGGCTGTGGACCGGGAGGGAAATCTGTATATCGCCGATACCATGAACCATCGTGTGCGGATGGTTGACACAGCAAGCGGGGTGATCTCGACGCTGGCTGGGACAGGTCAAGCCCGTTTCTCCGGTGACGGTGGTCCGGCGCATCACGCGGCGCTGAATGAACCTTCAGCCCTGGCCGTCGACGAGGAGGGCAGACTTTATATCGCCGACCAAAGTAATCATCGTGTGCGTATGGTCGATCTCAAGACTGGCGTGATTCAGACGGTTGCGGGAACCGGGGCTGCCACGTACGACGGAGACGGGCGGGACGCTGTCGACGCAGCCCTTGCCGGTCCCAGTGGATTGGCCTTGGCGGCCGACCACCTGTATATAGCGGATACCTTCAACGGCCGAATCCGATGCGTCCAACTCTCGTCAGGGCGGATTTCCACGGTGGCGGGTGACGGTGGCGCCTATCGGTATGAATCGCCGTTAGATCCGCCGTCACCGAGTCTGTCGCGCCCAACGGGAATCGCTGTCGATCATCTGGGACACCTCTTCCTCACCGATTCAGACAGCCACCTCATTCGGCAATGGGATTGGGCAGATGGGCTGGCATTCTGCGTGGCGGGTATTGGCGTTCCTGCTTATGCGGGAGACGGCGCAGTCGCAAGAGACGCAAGTCTGTGTTATCCGTTCGGTATCGCAGCTGGTCGTGATGGAACATTGCTGGTGGCGGATACCTTCAATCATCGTATTCGCCTGTTGGCGCAGGAGTAGGCGGCTTATGATCAAGAAGAAACCCGGATACATTGTGGCGATCCTTGGCGCGACTGGCGCAGTTGGAATGGAAACACTGGAGATCTTGGAAGAGCGGAAATTTCCGCTGATCGGGCTCAGGCTCTTTTCGTCCAAGCGATCGGCCGGCGGGGTGATGACCTGCCAGGGCAAGGAGTGGAAGATTGAAGAGTTAGCCGAATCCTCGTCGTTCGATGAGGTGGACCTTGCGTTTATTTCCGCGACAGACGCCATCAGCAAAGAATATGGTCAACGACTGGGAGCGGCCGGCATTGCCGTGATCGACGATAGTGCCGTGTTCCGCATGGATGATCAGGTCCCCTTGGTGGTGCCGGAGGTGAATGCCGCGGCCTTACGCTCCATGTCTCGGGGAATCGTCTCCATTCCAAACTGTACGACTACCCCCTTGGTCATGGCGCTCAAGCCCCTTCACGATGCGGCGGGGGTGAAGCGAGTGGTGGTCACGACCTTTCAATCGGTGTCCGGAACCGGGGCGGCTGCCATGGATGAGCTGATGGATCAAACGAAAGATTTGTTGGCATTCCGCGATGTCACGACCAAGGTCTATCCCTATCAGATCGCCTTCAATCTGTTGCCGCACATCGGTTCGTTCAACGAGGGAGGGGACTGCTCGGAGGAAGTCAAGATCGCGAACGAGACCAGAAAAATTCTCGATGCGCCGACCCTTCGAGTCACGGCGACGACGGTGCGCGTTCCCGTGCTCCGTTGCCACTCGGAAGCGATCAATGTTGAATTGGAACGACCATTGAACGCGAACGAAGCGCGGGCTGCATTGGCGGCCATGCCCGGCGTGATCGTCTATGATGATCCGGTGAAGAAGCTGTACCCGATGCCGCTCGATGCGACTGGAAAGGATGAGGTTTACATCGGCCGTGTGCGGGAAGATGAATCGATTGCGAACGGCTTGAACCTTTGGGTTGTTTCCGACAATCTACGCAAGGGAGCGGCGCTGAATGCCATTCAGATCGCCGAATGTCTAGTCAAGAGCTAGCAGGATACTCAAACAGTTTGGCAGCAAGGCCACAGCGAACGAGGAGGTGACGCGTAACTATTTTGACCCGGCCCACCCATCGCCTGTGGGAACAGGCGTTTACCCAGGCCGTACGTTGAGCCTCTGAGTGATGCGAGAACGAAGCTGCCGAGCTGTTTCAGCATTCTGCCAACTGGGATGAAAGTTCATGCCGGAATGGAATACCTTCGGCAAGATCTTAATCGGAATAGGACTCGGCATCATTGGACTTGGGGTACTGTTGATCCTCGTAGACAGGATGCCCGGCCTCGGAGGCGCCTTCAGTTGGCTGGGAAAGCTTCCGGGTGATATCTCCGTCAAACGTGATAACTTCAGCTTCTATTTCCCCATCGGGACAAGCATTGTCCTCAGCATCCTGCTGAGTCTGCTATTCTATCTCATAGGATGGTACTTCCGCAGATGATCACAAGACGGCTCTGGGCGGGCGCGGTAGGTCTGGGCCTCTGCCTCAGCTGTCTCATGATGCCGGAGGCCCACGCTGCTCAATCGATTCGCGTTCTGTTGGCATCCGATGTTCGGCAGTTGGAAGTGTATACCGATCAGACCCTTTGGGTGACAGACGAGCACGATCAGGCCTGGTTCTATCGGTCTGCGCTCCGGATCAAGGTGCAGGGCCAGGTGTTGCTTCTCAACGGCAAACCAGTGGCGAGCGATCAACTGATGGTGCGGGCGGGAAGTCATGACGTCAAACTCTGGGTGAATGGGAACGGCAATAAAACAGTGCTGCAAGCAGGGGATGAAAAAGGCGCACTCCAGCTCAGTGGGTCGATCCAACTCGTCCGGCGAGGGAAAGGGTTGCTCGTCGTCAACTACGTCGATTTGGAGGAGTACGTCAAAGGGGTGGTGCCGGCGGAGGTCAATTCCGCCTGGCATTCCGAGATGCTGAAGGTCCAGGCGGTCGCGGCCAGGACCTATGCGTTGTACCAACACATGCTCAGTGCCACCCGGGACTATGATGTGGTGGCCGGGGTCCAAGATCAGGTGTATCGTGGCCGCCAGGGTATTGATGGACGGGTGGTTCAGGCGGTGGAATCCACAAGAGGGCTGGTTGTGACCCATCAAGGGGCTCCCATCTATGCCGCGTTCTCATCGACGGCCGCAGGGATCACGGAAGATGCCATGATTGTGTGGTCGAAGGACCTGCCGTATTTGAAAGGCGTTGAATGTCCGTTCGACATCGAGTCTCCGCATTATCAGTGGAAAGCGTCCTTTGCGATCGCTGCATTGGAGAAGAATTTGCGGCAACAAGGATTCGCGGTGGGCACGATCACCACAATCACACCGCTGACCTATAGCCGTGCAGGACGGGTGGCTACGCTGCAGATTTCGCACTCCCAGGGTGAGCTCATTTTACGAGGAGAAGATCTGCGTAAGGCGGTGGGGTATCTGGTGGTGCCCAGCACGCAGTTTACGATTGAGTCGATCGGCCGGGACGTGATTCTTTCCGGGTATGGAGCCGGCCATGCGGTGGGCCTGTGTCAGTGGGGCGCGAAAGAACTGGCAGAGTTGGGCTATTCCTTTTCGAGTATTCTTCGCTACTACTATCCTGGGACGGAGCTTCAAGATGCGTCATTGACTCAGGCTCCTCCTGCTCCTTCGGCTCCTCCTTCCTGATGCAACTCTCCGATTTTGACTTTCCGTTCGATCCTGCACTGATCGCGGTGCAGCCGATCCTTCCCCGGGACCGGGCACGATTGCTGGTCTTGGACCGGAAGACACGACAGCTTGCCCATCGTCAGGTTGCCGATCTCCCTGAATTGATGAATCCGGGCGACTTGCTTGTCGTGAACGATACCAAAGTTCTGGCTGCCCGAGTGTCGGGAACCAAAAGACCGACCGGAACACCGGTAGAGGTGTTGTTCGTGAAAGAGATCGGTAAGGGAAGGTGGGAAAACCGGGTGAACAGCACGGTTCATATCGCGAAGGCGATAGGCCTAGT
>CAZNBG010000006.1:6534-9892 GCA_964570915.1 uncultured Nitrospira sp.
GGGGACGGGGAGCAAACGTTGTCAAAACAACCCCGGCAAGGATGGTGAAAGGCGAAGCCACCGGTACGGGGGTGATGGTAAACAGTCCAGAGCCGATGACACGGCTTTTCGAAACGAACGGAGTCATGCCGCTCCCGCCGTACATCAAACGTGCCGCGACTCCGGAGGATCATCACTGGTATCAGACGGTTTTTGCCAAACACGGAGGAGCGATTGCAGCGCCGACCGCCGGGCTGCACTTTACCGAAGCACTGTTTCACCGACTGATCGCGTCACGGATCAACATTGCCACCGTGACTCTGCATGTCGGCCCAGGCACATTCAAACCGGTGACGACCGAGAGAATAGAAGATCATCAGATGGGTGGAGAAGCATTTTCCCTCAGTGAGGGAACAGCCGACTTGATCATGCAGACGAAGCACACCGGTGGGCGGGTGATGGCCGTCGGTACGACGGTCGTCCGTGCGCTTGAAACCGTTATGAAAGAAAAGGGGGCGATCGTTCCCACGTCCGGCGAGAGCCGGCTCTTCGTGACTCCGGGATTTCAGTTCAAGGTGGTCGATGTCCTCATGACGAATTTCCATCTTCCACGAACGACGCTCGTCATGCTGGTATCGGCGTTTGCCGGAACCGAGCTGATACGCAGAACCTATGAAGAAGCCGTCAACGAACGCTATCGCTTCTACAGTTACGGTGACGCGATGCTGATCCTGTAGGCCAACGAGAGCGGAAGGTCTTATAGCAGCTCGCGGCGGATGGTAATCGGTAGCTTGGCTTTCATGGACTGTTGGAATGAGACCAGAGCCCGTTGCTGTTTCTGCAAGAGCATGTCTTCCAACACTCGCTGCTTGGCCTCGGCCGCTTTGGTGGGATCGGAATCCTGTGGCCTGGTCATGAGGGATTGCCCCTCCGCAATTTCGGCGGGGGTGAGCGCAACCGAATCTCGAACGATCATGCGAGCCTTATTGGCCAATACTTCTTGGTGCTGGATTGCCTCAAATGAAGACGGTGTCAAATGATTGGCGGCCAAGATGCGGCGGTAGAGTTCCGGATCGAAAGCTCCGTTTTTCTGAAAGACCGGAGCCTGCATGACAAGTTCGCGTAAATCGGCATCGGAGACCCTCACGCCCATTTCTTCGGCGGCGATGATCCAGACACGACTATCGACGAGTTGCCCGATGACGAACTCTTTGAATTCTTCCTCTTTGAATTCACCGGTGACGTTTTCTTTGTAGATGCGGCGCATATTTTCATAGGTGCGCTTAAACTCGTCGAGTGAAACCCCTTGCTCTCCGATTTTGGCGACAGGTCCGCCGGTTTGCTCCCCGAACCCCCACCATCCCATCGTAATCACGAAGGCCACAGCCAAAATGCCCATGATGGATTTGAGCACCCAAGGGTAGTTATGAGACGCGTCGCGCATCGTCTTAATCATGTCGATCTTCTTCCTTCCATGAAACCATCAGTCTACTTGCGGACACGCCGGAAGGCAAGAGCGGAAAAAGTGGCGGAAGGATCTTCGCAAGGAGGCACGGGCGGGTTCGGAACGACACCGAAAAGAGAGCTCTGAAAAAGATTGGTCTTTGTTTGTGCAAGATGATGCGTTTTGTTATACTTTGTCACTAATTAGGTTAGGTAAGGAGATCCCTTGGCAGGGGAGGGGCTGACCTCGGCGTCGTTTGAGTCAAGAGTCTATCCGAAGGCCCACGTCCTGAACCGGTTCATCGCGAAGTTGATCGACCTGTTCATTATTGTCGCCGCAGGCGAAGTCGCTCCTCCGGTCGGCTTTCTTTCCGGTCTGGCCTACATTTTGATTGCCGATGGATTCGCGGGGGGAAGAAGTATCGGCAAACGGTTAGTCGGTCTGCAAACCATGCGGTTGGATGGTCGGGATACGGCCGGCTTTCGAGAATCGATCATCAGGAATCTTCCGCTGGGCGGCGCACAGATCGCGTATGCGGTACCATACATAGGATGGCTCGCTTCCCTAGCCATTTTGGCGTTCGAAAGTTTTTTGATCATAGGAAATGAACAGGGTCGTCGGCTTGGCGACGAAGTGGCTCGGACTCAGGTGTTGGATGCAGGTCAACTCGCAGTCCCGGATTAGGATAAGATATACAGCAAGCGCACAGGTCGGGCGCCGAATCGTCCGGCCAAGATGAAGGGAGAGACGCCGTGGCGTTCCCGGGTGATGTGTTCGGTTGGTTCTCCGATGATCTCGCGATTGACTTAGGCACCGCGACGACCCTCGTCTATGTCCACGGAAAGGGGATCGTCCTCAACGAGCCCTCCGTCGTCGCCGTTGAAAAGAAAAGCGAAAAAGTGCTGGCCGTCGGAACGGACGCCAAAAAGATGCTCGGACGCACGCCTGGAAATATCGTGGCGGTTCGGCCGATGAAGGAAGGCGTGATCGCCGACTTCGAAATGGCCGAGCAAATGCTAAAACATTTCATTCGGAAAGCGCACAATCGTAGCGCCTTTGTCCGACCCCGAATCATCATCGGCGTACCCTCCCGTATTACGCAGGTGGAGCAACGGGCAGTGCGCGACTCCGCCGAATTGGCTGGGGCACGGGAAGTCTACCTGATTGAGGAGCCTGTCGCCGCGGCGATCGGATCGGGATTGCCGATCACCGAGCCATCCGGCAACATGGTGGTCGATGTGGGAGGTGGGACGACGGACATCGCCGTCATTTCCCTGGGCGGAATCGTCTATAGCGAATCCGTCAAGGTCGCCGGTGACCGCATGGACGAAGCGATCATGAATTACATCAAGAAAAAGTACAACTTGCTCATCGGGGAGCATATGGCGGAGCGGATTAAGTTCGAGATTGGGTCCGCCTATCCCTTCGAGGAGCGGAAGACCATGATGATCAAGGGGCGGGATTTGATCTCGGGTATCCCACGGACACTAGTTATCGACGACGCCGAGGTTCGTGAAGCGTTACAAGAGCCGATTGGAACGATCGTGAACGCCATCAAGATCGCGTTGGAAAACACTCCGCCCGAACTGGCCGGGGATATTATCGATCGCGGAATCGTGTTGACCGGGGGTGGTTCCCTTCTCAAGGGGATGGACACACGATTCCGTGAAGAAACGAACTTGCCGATCATTACGGTGGACGATCCGCTAACGTCCGTGGTGTTGGGGGTGGGCAAGATTTTGGACGAGCTGGATCTCCTCCGGAAGGTATCGGTCATGTCTCAAGCGAACAATCTCCGGTAAGGTTCCATCCCTCATGCGGATGGTCAATTTACGCGTATCGTATAACGCTCGACGGCTTGCCCTTGCTCTCGCCGTCATTCTCGTGCTCGGCTTCTTTCTGTGCCTGATGGTGATGAGCCGTTGGCAGATCGTG
>CAZNBG010000006.1:9902-11410 GCA_964570915.1 uncultured Nitrospira sp.
CATCGGTTGGGCGGTGCCCTTCGGCAATCGGGTGTGCTTGCTGCTGCCGGGCTCAATTCAAAGGGTCTTTCAGCAGATGGGCAGTCCGGTCGGGTGGGTGATCAGCTGGCCCCTCCAAGCCGTGGCTGGTATCCATGATCGGATCGCCGACATCTGGGGCCGATTTGTGGCGCTCCAGGGGGTCGAAGACGAAAATAGACAGTTGAGGAGAGAGCTGGAATTACTCAAGGAACAAAATGGGCAACTGCGAGAGGCCTCGGCGGCGACGGAGCGGCTCGCGACCCTGCTGGAATTTAAAAAACAAGCACTTCCCACACTGGTCGCCGCTCAAGTGATCGGCCGCGATACCGGCAATTGGTACAAGACGATCATCATCAACAAAGGGTCGTCCGATGGCCTTCAGTCGGACCAGGGCGTCATTACGCCCGTTGGGGTGGTTGGGCGTATTGTCAAGACGACTTCGTCCACGGCCGTGGTGCTGCTCGTGACCGATCCCAACAATGCCATCGCCGGATTAATCCAGCGAACGCGAGATGAAGGCATTGTCGAAGGAACCACGCAAGGGCTGGCGAGACTCAAGTACATTCCATTGTTGTCCAGCGCGAGGTCGGGCGATCGCGTCGTCACATCAGGATTGGTCGGGGGCTTCCCCCGTGGCCTGCCGATCGGCACGATCACGAAAATCGACAAGGAAGAGGAAGCGCTATTCCAATCTGCGGAGCTTTCACCGGAGGTCGATCCGAATCGCGTCGAAGAAGTGCTGGTGATTCAGTCTTCTGCCGTCCCGACGGAGGGAGCGCAAATTGGCGCTCCGAAGCGGAAGCCATGAAAGCGTCGATTTATGTCGCTCTGATTGTTGGGATTGTCCCGATTCAAGCCGTCCTATTGCCGCACATCAGTTTGTGGGGAGTGAAGCCGGATCTCGGCTTCGTGGCCGTATGTCTGATCGGCCTCCTCGCCGGGGAGCTTGATGGATTATTCGTAGGCCTAGCCCTGGGGTGGGCGATGAGTCTGTTTTCTGCGCAAGATCCATTCGCTGGGGCAATCATGAAGGGGGCTGTGGGTTTTATAGCCGGTCTGGCGGGCCGGCAGGTGGTCTATTTGAGCCCGGTCGTGCTCGTGATGGGACTTCTCATCGTCTCGTGTCTCGTTGGACTGGTGACTCCTTTCGCTTTGAAACTCAGTGCGCAACAAGATGTATGGTGGGCTGTCTTGACCGTGGTGTTACCACAAGCCTGTCTTGATGCCGCGATCGGAGGAGTCGTCTACTGGTTGATCTGGAGTCGTCTGAATATTGAGCAATGGGTTTCCGAGTATCGGGTTTAGGGCATCGTATGGCGACCGTACAATATCCGGAGACAGAGTTCGGCGATCTCCAGCGCAGACTCTTCATCCTGCGCGTAGGACTCTTGCTGGTGGTGGCGCTGCTCGGCCTTCGTCTCTGGCACCTGCAGATTCGAGAGGGGCCGTACTATCGAGATTTGTCGGAAAACAATCGCACCAGACAG
>CAZNBG010000006.1:11420-26577 GCA_964570915.1 uncultured Nitrospira sp.
AGCGCGCGGCTTGATCTATGACCGACATGGAGTCCTCTTGGCGAATAACGTGCCGAGCTTCAGCCTCTATGTCACATTGGAAGACGTGAAGGATCGCGACGTGTTGACTCAGCAACTGGCCGACCTGCTCGGCCTGGACCCGGCGCTCGTTCGAAAAAAACTGATGACCAGGGGCAGCAAGCTCCTTCCCCGCAAGATTAAAGACCGGATGACGTTGCGTGATGCCACGCTGGTCGAATCACACCGTCTCGATATGCCCGGCGTCATGATTCAAGTCGAGTCCCAACGCAACTATCCGGGCGGCGTGACGGCGGCCCACCTCTTGGGCTATGTCGGTGAAATTTCGGCGGATCAGCTTGAGAAACCGGAGTTTGTCGATCTCCATCAGGGCAGCATCGTGGGGCAATATGGAGTTGAAAAGTCCTTCGATCGCCATATGCGGGGTGTGGCCGGCCAGAAGAGCGTGGAAGTCGACGCACATGGTCATGAAAAGAAAGCGGCGGTCGTCGAGAGGCCGCAAGCAGGGAACGACCTCTATCTCACCATCGACGTGCGCCTACAGAAACTTGCCGAAGAGCTGCTTGGCGAAGAACAGGGCGCCATTGTCGCACTTGATCCTAACAATGGTGATATTTTGGCCATGGCCAGCCGTCCTGCGTTCGACCCGAACCTTCTGTCGCGAGAACTGACTGCGAAACAATGGGTAGAGATCGTGCAGGACGAAGGGCGTCCCTTGAATAATCGAGCCTCACAAGGACAGTACCCTCCCGGTTCCACATTCAAGATTCCGATGGCCATCGCGGCTTTGGAAACCAAAACCATGTCGCCTTCCAGTACCGTGCACTGCAACGGGGGGTACCAGTTCGGGAAACGGCTGTATCATGACTGGAAAGTCGGTGGACATGGGTATGTCGATCTCCATAATGCCTTGGTTCATTCCTGTGACGTGTACTTTTATACGATCGGTCAACGTATGGGGATCGATGTGATGGCGGAATTTGGAAAGGACTTCGGGCTTGGGCGGGCCACGGGAGTGGAATTGCCGTCGGAACGATCTGGTATCATGCCGTCGACCGCCTGGAAGCAAAAGGCCAAGAACGAAACCTGGTTGCCGGGCGAGACCATTTCGGCGGCCATTGGACAGGGTTATGTGACCGTGACGCCGTTGCAGATGGCCAGTCTAGTCGGCACGGTTGCCAACAACGGTGTCAGTTATCGTCCCCGTCTCGTACAGGCTGTCATGGATCGAACGACCGGGAATCTTCAGGAGTTACCAGCCGTTCCACGCGGAAAGCTCAATGCAAAACCGGACACATTCCGTATCATCAAGGATGCCTTGGCGGACGTCGTCACGAAGGGAACGGCGACACGGGCGAAATCCTCCCTGGTGACGATCGGTGGGAAGACAGGGACGGCGCAGGTGGCTGCGCTCCGGACCGGGCCGGAGGAAAACATTCCCAAAAAGTATCGAGACCATGCCTGGTTCGTGGCCTTTGCACCGGTGGAATCGCCGAAGATCGCTGTGGCTGTGCTGGGTGAACATATGGGGCACGGCGGGGCCGCCGCAGCCCCTCTCGCCAAGGAAGTCATCGAAACATATATGAAGCTCACTCCGCAGGTTCCCGTTGTCACGTCGGATCTTTCCGGTATGACTCAGCCGGGGCGCCCCTTGAAAGACTCATGATCGATCGCCTGACTGAGAATCGTGGCCTCGATAGCTTCGATATCCGCTATGTTGCCTTGATTCTGGCCATTTTGGGAATCGGGGTGCTGTCTATTTTCAGCGTGACGCAGGGGCAGCAGGGCGGGATCGCGCCGTTCTATCTCAAACAGTTGATGTGGATCGGTTTGGGCGCGGCGGCGTTCATCGTCATGTGGGCGTCGGACTACCATCACCTCGCACGGTTTGCCTATCCAGCCTATGCGTTCATTCTCCTGATGCTGATCTTTGTTCTCTTCGAGGGGCGAACGAGCAAAGGGGCGCAGCGATGGATCGCACTGGGCCCGCTCAGTTTTCAGCCGTCCGAGTTCGCCAAGCTCATCCTCGTGTTGGTTCTGGCGCATTATTACTCGAAGGCCCCGCGTGTCGGATGGCTGCAGCGTGTCATCGTGCCGGGGCTGTTGGTTCTGCCGGGTCTTCTTCTCATCTTGAAGCAGCCCGATCTCGGGAGTGGGCTGAGCTTTGTTGCGGTTTACGCGGCCATGCTTCTCATGGTAGGTGTCCGCTCGCAAGCCTTGGGGTTCATCCTCTTATTCGGGATTATGCTGTTTCCATTTGCCTGGGAGGGGCTGTGGGGGTCCTTGCATGATTATCAGCGACAGCGCATTATGGCGTTCGTCGACCCGGACTATGACCCCGGTGGAAAGGGCTATCATGCCCTGCAATCGAAAATTGCAATCGGGTCTGGGGAACTGATGGGCAAGGGACTCTATGGTGGAACCCAAAGTCAGCTGAAGTTTCTGCCGGAAGGCCACACCGATTTTGTGTTCGCCGTGTTTGCCGAAGAATGGGGATTTCTCGGCGTGCTGGTGCTCTTGACGTTGTTTGTCGGACTGATCTGGTTATCGCTGGAGATCGCATCCAAGGCGAAGGATCAGCTTGGGGCATTGCTTGCCGCAGGGATTGTGGCGATGCTGTGTTTCTGCGTCGTGGTCAACATTGGCATGACGGCGGGTATGTTTCCGATCGTCGGTATCCCCTTGCCGCTGGTGAGCTACGGCGGAAGCGCCACGATTATGACCATGGCGGCGTTGGGCCTCCTGTTAAACGTCAAACGAAAACGGTTGAGCCTATTTTATTGAACGAAGACCGAACGCGCGAAACAGTCAGGGTCCATCGTTCGGAGAAGAATATTATCGAACGTCTGCAAAGTGTGCGGGGTGGTAGGCGCTGTAGACTTGGGCGTGGGCCCGCGTCCATCGCCCGTCCCGAACTCCGGCGGCGTTCAGATCAAAGGAGTGAGTATGGGAAATGAGATCGCAATCACCGTCGCGCGGGAAGAAACCCGCGTGGCCGTGCTCGACGGCGGGGTCGTCACCGATTTGTTCGGAGACCGCGCCAAGCACAAAGATTTTGTCGGAAATATTTACAAGGGACGAGTCGCCAAGGTCTTGCCCGGGATGCAAGCCGCGTTCGTGGATATCGGCTTGGAAAAAGCCGCGTTCATGCATGTCTCCGACCTCTTGGTGGACGCGGAGCCTGGGGACATGTTGGTCGAAGACGATGAAGACGACAAAGATTCGGACATGCTTCGGCCGAAGCGCCAGAGCGCGAAACCGATCGAGCAGCTGTTAAGTGAGGGGCAGGAGCTGATGGTGCAGATTTCAAAGGGGCCGATCGGCACCAAAGGGTCACGAGTCACGACCTATGTCTCGCTCCCCGGACGATACCTCGTCTTTATGCCGAACGTCGATCATATCGGCGTCTCTCGGCGCATTCCGCGGGATGAAGAACGGGCGAGGCTGAAGGACATTATGCGCCGGGTTCGCCGCCAGGGGTATGGGTACATCGTGCGGACGGTCAGTGAAGGCGTCAAAGAGGACGAGCTGAAATCGGACGTCGATTTTCTGCACGTCCTCTGGCAGGACATTTTGACCAAGCGGGAACAATTGCCGGCTCCCGCGTTGTTGCATTCGGATTTGAGCCTGAGCTTTCGTGTCGTGAGAGACCTGTTTGGGAAAAAGGTGGATCGACTCTGGATCGATTCGCGGGAGGAATACGAAGCCATTCGGGATTTTGTGCAGCGATTTTCTCCCGAGCAGACCTCCCGGATTCATTTTTATGACAAGGAAGAGCCGTTATTCGATCATCTGGGGGTCGAGCAAGAAATTGTGCGTGCGCTCAGCCGGAAAGTGTGGCTCAAATCGGGCGGCTATCTGGTGATCGATCATACCGAGGCGATGACGGTGATCGATGTCAATACAGGGCGATTTGTCGGAAAGCGGGATCAGGAAGAAACAATTTTGCGGAACAATCTTGAGGCGGCCAAGGAAGTCGCGTATCAGCTCAAGCTCCGCGGTATCGGCGGGATCATCATCGTCGACTTTATCGATATGGAGCGTGAAAAGAATCGGGATCGCGTCTACCACGCGCTGGTGGATGCCATGGCGTCAGATAAAGCACGGACGAGAATCTCCAGGATCTCGGATCTCGGCTTGATTGAGATTTCCCGCGAGCGCGTCCGGGAGGATCTGTTGCGTTCGCTGTCGGAACCCTGTCGCTACTTTGAGGGCCGTGGGTACACGAAGTCCCCCACGACCGTGGCGTATGAAATCTTTCGCGAGATCCGACGAATTGAACCCGCGTCCGATCAGCAACGGATTATCGTAGGAGCCCATCCGACGGTGGCCGACTTACTGCAAGACGAAGAGCGCTATGGCGTGGAAGCACTGGAACGCGATTGTTCGGCGAAAATCATCATCACGCCGGACAGTCAATTGCACCTTGAACAATACGATCTGGTCGTTCTCTAGCCTCGTGCGGTCCCGGCCGGCACGCTCCGTGGCAACAACGTTCGGCATGGCACGACCTTCCTGTTATTGAGGTAAATTCCCCGTCGTTCAACGAGACCGATCATGGACGAAGCGTCACTGACTTCGTGGCTTACGCTCCAGGCCGTCGACGGCGTGGGGGATCGTACGCTGCTTAAGTTGATTCAGCGGTTTGGATCTCCCGATGCGGTGTTGTCGGCGGCGACGGACGATTTGATGCTGGCGGGGTGTAGTCTGGAATTGGCCGAATCGGTTCGGCAGGGGCCCGAGTCGAACATCCGGCATCAGATCGATCGTCAGGTCAAGGTCGGCGAACGCCTGAAGATTCAGACGATCACGGCCTTTGATCGATCCTATCCTGCGCGGCTCAGAGCGATTCCCGATCCCCCGCCGTTATTGTATGTGAGCGGGACTCTCACAGGGCACGATGAAGTGGCCGTGGCGATTGTGGGCGGACGAGGGGCCACTCCATCCGGCAGGATCGTCACGGAAGAGATTGCAAGAGAACTGGCCGGATGTGGGGTGACGATCGTCAGCGGCCTGGCGCGGGGAATCGATGCGGCGGCGCATCGAGGGGCGCTCGCGGGCAAGGGCCGCACGATCGCCGTGCTGGGGTGCGGCATCGATCGAACCTATCCCACGGAGCACCAGACACTTCGGCGGAGCATTGAATCGCATGGAGCCGTTATCTCGGAGCTGCCGATCGGTGCCGCTCCGCAAAGTCATCACTTCCCGAGGAGGAATCGGATCATCAGCGGGCTCTCGTTGGGTGTGCTGGTCGGTGAGGCGGCGACCAACAGCGGCTCCCTCATCACGGCGAAATTGGCGTTGGAGCAAGGCCGAGACGTGTTCGCGGTGCCCGGTTCCATCAAAGAAGAAGCTTGTCGTGGGTCGAATCGCCTCATCAAGGAGGGCGCGAAACTGATCGAGGGAGCTCAAGACATCCTGGATGAGATTCTTCCCCAAATCGACGCACGTCAACGGGCGATGTTGCAACGTGATGGTGCAGCGATAGAGGCGCAGGCGCCGATCGGGACTGAAGGCGCGTTGGTGTATGAGGCGCTCTCGTACGAGGCGCGTTCCGTTGATACGGTGATCGAGACCACCGGACTGAGCGCTGCGCAAGTGGCGGCGACGCTGCTCACGTTGGAGTTGACCGGCCGAATTCGTCAACTGCCGGGTCAGCAATACATTCGTTTCTAGTTTGCGTTTTTCTGCACCGAGCACCATTCTAGTTGCACGAATCCCGGATATTTGGTACGGATGATACAATTCTTGTGAGACAGACGGAGTTGTCATGGGAAAATCTCTGATCATCGTTGAGTCGCCGACGAAAGCGAAAACGATTACGAAGTATCTGGGCCGCGGGTATACCGTGATGGCGTCGGTGGGGCACGTCAAGGATCTGCCGACCAGCAAATTAGGCGTCGATCTCGAACACGATTTCGAACCGCAATATGTCACGATCAAAGGCAAGTCGAAGGTCCTGGCCGAGATCAAGAAGAAGGCTGAAGAGGCGGACAAGGTCTTCCTGGCACCGGACCCCGATCGCGAAGGAGAGGCGATCGCCTGGCACATTGAGCAGGAGCTGTTGGGAAAAGCGAAAAAGAAGAAGAAGGACGGAAAGATCTTCCGGGTCCTGTTCAATGAAATCACGGAATCGGCGATCAAGCGGGCGCTGCAGTCGCCGGGCGAGATCGATATGAAGCTGGTCAATGCCCAGCAGGCCCGTCGGGTCTTGGATCGCATCGTCGGCTATCAGGGCAGCCAGCTGCTTTGGAATAAGGTCCGGCGTGGACTCAGCATGGGGCGCGTGCAGTCGGTGGCCATGCGATTGATCTGTGAGCGCGAAGCGGAGCGGGAAGCGTTTAGAGCCGAAGAATACTGGTCGATCACTGCGCTGCTCACCGGAGCTCATCCTCCGGCATTCGAAGCCAGGCTCCACAGTCTGAATGGTGAAGAAGCGTCGATCGAGAACAGCGAGCAGGCCGGCCGCGTCGTCGCCGATATTCAAGGGAAGACGTTTGTCGTTCAATCGATCGAGCGCCGGGAAAAGAAACGCAACCCCGTCGCGCCGTTCATCACGAGCCGCCTGCAGCAGGACGCGGCGCGAAAACTGCATTTCTCGCCCAAGAAAACGATGACCCTCGCGCAGCAGTTGTATGAAGGGATCGAAATCGGCGCGGAAGGCGCAACCGGTCTGATCACCTATATGAGAACCGACTCGCCTCGTATCTCAAATGAGGCGACGGCCGACGCGCGCGAAGTGATCCACTCGCGATTCGGCGCGCAGTACCTTCCCGCGACGCCGAATGTGTATAAGACGTCGAAGGCCGCCCAAGAAGCTCACGAAGCGATCAGGCCGACCTCGGCGGGTCGGGATCCTGAATCGATTCGCCAATATTTGGATCAGGATCAGTACAATCTCTACAAGTTGATCTGGAATCGATTCATCGCGTCACAGATGGTCCCGGCGATTTTGGACGTGACCCGCATCGATTCGACACCGGTCGGGACGAAGGAACGCTATCTTTTCCGTTCCACCGGGACCGCCGTGAAGTTCCCCGGACACACGGTCGTCTACATGGAGGGGATCGACAAGGAGTTGCCGTCACAGAAACTGAAGGCCGATCAGGAGGCGGATGACGACGAGCGCCAGTTGCCGGCGCTGTCAGAAGGAGAGCAGCTGCGGTTGGCCGAACAGGAAGGGCAGTCGGTTCCGGGGCTGACCTCGAAGCAGCATTTCACGCAGCCGCCGCCCCGATATAACGAAGCGCTCTTGATCAAGGAGCTGGAGGAAAAAGGGATTGGGCGTCCTTCGACCTACGCCACGATCATTTCCACGATTCAGGACCGCAAATATGTGGAAAAGACCGAAGGGCGGCTCGTTCCGACGGAAACCGGCCGCACGGTCAATGACTTTCTCTTGAAAGGATTTCCAGACGTCGTCGATGTCGATTTTACGTCGCATCTGGAGGCAGACCTGGACGAAGTGGAGGAAGGCAACAAACAATGGGTCGATTCGGTGCGGGATTTTTACAATCCGTTCGCGGCGGATCTGGAGAAAGCCAAGACGATTCCCGGCCCGAAGGATACGGTCGAGCCGCCGACGAACATTCCTTGCGAGAAGTGCGGTCGGATGATGGAAATCAAGTGGGGGCGGAACGGTAAGTTCCTCGCCTGCCCGGCGTACAAAGACGATCCGCCCTGCAAGAACACGCAGCACTTCGAAAAGCTGCCGGACGGCACCATCAAGATCGTGCCCAAGCAGGAACTCACTACCGATCAAGTCTGTGAGAAATGCGGCAGTCCGATGGTTGTCAAAACAGGACGTTTTGGCAAGTTCATCGCCTGTTCCGGCTATCCGCAGTGTAAGACCACGAAGGCCCTGGCGTTGGGGGTCAAATGTCCGCAGCCCGATTGCGGTGGTGATCTCGTGCAGAAGCGAACGCGAAAAGGCCGCTCATTCTTCGCCTGCAGTAATTATCCCAAGTGTGAATATGCCCTCTGGGACCGTCCCGTTCCCAAGGCGTGCCCAACCTGCCAGGCTCCGTTTCTCGTGGAAAAAGTCAGCAAGCAAGACGGCCGGAGCGTCCAATGCCGCAACCAGGACTGCGGGTACCGCGAAGCCGGGTGATGATTCGAACGTATCTTTTTATCTTTCTCGCAGTCGGTCACGCCGCACAATTCCTTGCTGCATGTGAACGACGAGTATCCCGACCAGATTGATGCCCATTCATCCTCTTCGCACAGGAGCCGTGCTGGTGTGTGCGAGCTTGGCTTGGCTGTCTCCGGTTGCAGCGGAAGAACCATCCCCTAAGATGAAGGGAAACCAGACCGTCGGGGGCGTGGTCGGCGGAATGCTTCCTGTTCGACTGATGGATGGGCAATCATCCAAGTTGAACGGTGTGGCCGTGCATCCTTCGTGGCAGATTACGCTGACCGATACGATTGGCGACGGGTGGTGGAGCGGTTCGATTGCGTTCGGGGCCGAGTTGGCGCTGTTAGGGGTCACTCACCCGACCGGTGCGTACGGCGTGGGACTCACGCCGAAGTTGGTGTACACGTTCACCTCATTCGGCCGGCTGAAACCCTATGTTGAAGGCGGCGGCGGTCCCATCTGGACGAATTTCGGCGGCCGCATCCCCGAACAAGGATCGGATTTCAACTTTCTGGTCTGGGGCGGCGCGGGCGCGAACTGGGAGTTGACGGCACAGTGGTCGCTCAACGCCGGAGTCCGGTTCAGCCACATCTCCAATGCCGATACCGACAGGCCGAACCGTGGGCTCAATTACCTGCTGCCGTTTATCGGAATCTCCACGAAGCTTTTCTAGGGTTTCCTTAACAGAAGTTCCAACTCTGCGGATACAGTGCAGTCTGTGACTGTCTAACTGGACAAAAATCCATTGTGAGTCGGATGTTTTGTCTGACCCCGCCTAGGATCATTCCGAGTCTTCCTTTCTCATGGATATGGTTTATTGTCACTATACAGAGAGCGATGTGGATATGCGAACGCTCTATCCAGGAGCCAAGACGTGGAAGACGGCAGCGAACGTGATAGCCGGGGCTGGTTCTTGATCCGCACCAGGGACTTTGGGTTGCTCTGGTGGGGACAGGTGATCTCTCAAATTGGGGAAGGCCTCAATAAAGTCGCGCTCCTCTGGTTTGTGTATACCCTCACCGGTTCGGCTCTGAAAGTGACGATCGTCGGATTGCTCCAAACCGTTCCGCCTTTGCTGTTGGGACCCCTCATCGGGGTACTTCTCGATCGCTTGCCGAAGAAGACCGTGATGGTATGGGTGGACGTGATTCGTGCCGTCATGACCGTTCTTATCCCGGCGCTTTTCGCACTTAACCTCCTCTCCCTTGAAGGCTTATACGTTCTGATCTTCTTGACATCGATCGTCTCGACCATCTTTGGACCGGCCTTGGTGTCGGCTGTCCCGCGCTTGGTCCGTCCATCCGAATTGGTGAGAGCGAATGCCTTGATCCAAGGCACGAATAACATTGGGCTGTTACTGGGGCCGGCGATCAGCGGCGTGCTCATCGCGATGATCGGGGTGGAAAATGTCCTGTATGTGAATTCGGTCACCTTCCTCGTCTCGGCCTTGTGTCTCATCCCCATGCGATGTCATGAAGCGCTCACGATCGGGAAGGAGGCCGGCAACATGTCCTCCTCCGTGCTTGATGATTTGAAAGTAGGATTTCGATTTGTCTTCGGCACGCAATCGACGGTGTTCCTTCTGGTCGTGATTTCGGCCTTGTACAACCTGGGTGCGAGCGCGTTTGTGTTCATTCTGCCGGTGTATGCGAAAGAGTTTCTCCAGGTCGGTCCGGTTCAACTGGGCTGGCTCTGGTCCGGCCTCGGAGTCGGTATGCTGGCGGTGTCCACCTGGCTCGCCTCAAGGCACCAGGAAGATCTGCACAGCCGTTTGCGCCTCATTGTTCGTGGGATGACGGTGGGGGGGCTGGCGGTCTGCAGTCTCAGCCTGCTCGAGACTCCGTTAGTCGCGACTGCAGTGGTCGTTGTGGTCGGCGGGAGTACGGCGATCATGAATCCCGTTGTGTGGGCGGTGCTTCAAGAGACCACTCCGGAACACTTAATGGGGCGCGTGCTCACGACCTTCAGCACGGGATCGATGGCCACTGCTATGGCCGGTATGACCGGCTTTGGGTGGATCGCGGACACCGTCGGCCCGGCGCAAAGCCTTATCGGACTCGGTCTGGTTCTGTTACTGACGGCAGCTGTCGCGATCCGGTTTATGCGCCAAGCGGTCACGACTCAACGGGTTGCGGCCTAGTCCACATCAGCTTGTGGGCGCCTCAATCGTTCTACCCGCCGTTCTACCTTCCTGTCCGCCCCATTTCGATTACCCTGTTCGACTGAGGTCATGTATGCGAAAGACGACCGGTATACGCATCCAGTCAGGCCGGTCCTTCGCGATTGATCGGGAAGAGGAAATGCCTCGTATGGCGGAGCGTCCAAGCATCCGTTCTAGACCATGGCTCCTCACGCGCGATTTTAGCCTGGTGTGGTGGAGTCAAGTGCTGTCGCAGGTGGCCGACGGTGTCAGTAAGCTGGCGCTTTTATGGTTCGTCTATTCCATCACGGGATCGGCGCTGAAGACCACGGTCATCGGTCTCATGCAAACATTGCCGCCGATCGTCTTCGGACCCGTGATCGGCGTGATGGTCGATCGATTACCCAAGAAAGCCATCCTGATTGGCAGCGACCTGGCCAGGGCTCTCTTGATCGGCTTGATCCCCTGCTGGGTATCCGCAGAATCGTTTACGATCCAAGGGCTCTACGTGCTGACCTTTTTCTATGGGATTGCCACCGCCATGTTTGTCCCGACGCTGTCTTCGTCGGTGCCACTCATGGTGAAGAAAGAGCAGCTGACCGCCGCCAATGCCCTCCTGCAAAGCACCACGAGTCTCGGCATCGTCATCGGCCCGGTCCTCAGCGGAGTGGGGATTGCCTTTTCCGGTTCACAGGACGTGCTCTGTCTCAATGCCGTGACCTATCTGGCATCCGCGGCCTTCTTGTTCCCTCTCCGTCTATCAGCCGGGATGACGACGTCCCCGCCGCAGAGCCCCGGGAACACGGCGATTCAAGATCTATTCGATGGTATCCGCTACACCTTGTTCTCTCGGAGCACGATTCTGATATTGATCATGTTGGCCTCTCTCTATACGTTCGGCAGCGGAGCGTTCACCACACTGTTTCCGGTTTTTGGAAAAATTCTGCTCTCACTCGGTCCGGTCGAGGTCGGGTACCTCTGGTCTTGGCTCGGCGTGGGCCTCCTCGTCGTCTCTCTCTGTCTCGTGCCGCTCACCGAATGGGATCTTCGGCGCCGGATCTGGATTATCACATGGTCGAACGCCATCGGTGGATTGGCTCTGTGCGGGCTGGTCTGGGCTTCGGACCTCATGGTGGCCACCCTACTCGTGATGGTGATCGGCATGGGGTTGGGGACTTGGACACCGATCGCCTGGGGCATTATCCAGGAAATCTCGCCCGCCCACATGGTGGGGCGGGTCATGGCACTCTACACGGCGATCGCCACGGCGACATCCATGGCCGGCATGACTTTCTTTGGGTGGCTCATCGACGTATCCAGCGAGTCCGTAAGTCTGGTCGGCATCGGCGCCGTCATGCTTGCTCTCGCGACATCCAGCGTCTGGTTCCGGCGACGTGTCGAGGGCGAGCACCGTTCAGTCGGGTAGGAGAGTCCTCTCCACCTCAACCCCCATTCTTGACGCCATTTTCCATGCGGCCGATAATGCGCCGGTTGCGGGAGGGTGCATGACAGAAGTCGGTCGAGTCGCATGCTTGGCCGTCGCACTGATCGGCGCGGATTTCGTTGCGACCTGCGGCGAGTCCTTCGGCGCCGCGCATTGCGAAGCCAATGCCGCCGGGAATCCGCAAGTGCTCCAATCCCTCAACGCCGTGCTCAGTAAGAATCGGGACAACACTCCGGCGCTCCTCGCCCGCGCGCGCTGCCAGTACTTTCTTGGAAACTACGTCCAGGCCGCGCAGGACGCGAGCGACGTCCTTCGGCGCGAGCCGAAACAAGCCGAGGCCCACCTCGTTCGCGGGAAGTCCTTGAAGATGCTCGGCCAAATTCCGCAGGCCCTTCACGACTATACAGCTGCGATTACGCTCCGTCCCACTGCCGACGCCTATTACGGAAGAGGGCTCACGTACCTACGAGAGTTCCAAGGAGCCAAGCACCCCGAGGCACTAAACGATTTTACCGAAGCGATCACACTCGATGCCGACCACGTCGGCGCCCATCTCTACCGTGCTCAGGTCTACAGCCATCTCGAACAATTCCAACAGGCGCTGCAGGATTCCGAAATCGTCCTCAAACTCGCGCCCGACACGCCCAACGCCTATTGCAACCTCGGCCTGACCCACTATGCTCTTGGCCACGACCAGGATGGCCGGCAGTTCTTGAACGCCTGTTACCAAAAAGATCCCGATCCCCGAACGCGCGGCTACTACGAAACGGAAGTCACCAAAGTGATGTATGCGAGACAGCCGAGAAGGGGAGGGGGTGGATCTGATTCAGGTGGCGGTGGAAAAATGCCCTACGATCAAGAGATGGAACGGTAGCAACAGGTGATCGACAGTCTCAGGAATTCAGGATTCGACAGCCGCGCCGAAGTGTGCCGGATGGATAGTTCGAAGTGCTGAAAAGGCCTGCTCCAAAACCTGCAAATCTTTGAATGGATGAAGCGACAAGATATTGGCCTGTTGGATCGAGATCGATTCGATTTAAAACCGGTAGGCATGAAGTGGACGGGTGCGCCCGCGAGGTGGAGCATGAAAACGAAACATTCCGGATCATCAGCGCCCGCCCGGCGAGCCGGCGGGAACGATACGCCTATACCCGACTCACAGATTGATTTCTTGGATATCCCGGAGTCTACGGCCGAGGAACTTCAACGCGCGCGTCGGGTGGGAAGACCGTCCAGCGGAATGGCCACACAGCTGATCGCCATCCGTCTCTCGCCCAGGCTCTTGAGTCAGTTGCGAAAAATGGCCGCCCAACGCGGAAAGCCCTACCAGACGCGCATTCACGAATTATTGGAAAAAGCAGCGTCCCATTCGGCATAGGGTCGCACCGACGCGCTCATCGATATGCTGGCTCGCCTCGGCGCGAACGTTCGTCTGACCGTCAAGACTCGTCCGGTGGCGTGAGGTCGCCTTGATGGTGCGGCTCTTGTCGTTTCGAGAAGCATCAGGTACGGCTTGAAAAGACTCCCGACCCGTTATCTCATCCTTCCGCATTCGTCACCGCCGATCACGCAATACTGGAACGTAGTCCAAGATGGCGAAGCAGTAGACAAGTGTCATGCAAGTCGGGCATCGAAAGAGATCCATTCATCATTGGAGCGTGAGCAACGGATAGGGCCGAATGGATTTTGACGGATACTGCAAGACGCGTTATCCTACCGCCCCGTGACCATCCACGACGGTCAGAGGGCAATTGATCCCAGCGTCAGCGCCCTTTCCTGTCAGAGCCGGTCGTCTACAAGTTTTCTTGGTCCGTTGGCAATCGGACTAATGGCGTTTCTGGGCTCTATCAGTTTGTTGCTTGCCATCGCTGGGCTTCCTGCCATTACGACCCCCCACTTGTCCGTCGTTGCTGTCTTTTGCTTCCTGTTAGTGGGACTTTGCCGATGGGCCGGAGGACCTCCATCAAAACCCCCAGTGGGTGAAGAACGATTCCGCAGTCTCTTTGAACGCGCCCCCGTCGCCATGTCGATCGTCGACTTCGACAAACGATTCGTCCAGGTGAACCAGGCCTACGGCGAGCTGCTTGGGTATGACGTAACCGAGCTTCTCGGCAAGCCCGTTACCGTGGTGACGCATCCGGATGACATACCTCAAAACCTCGTGCTGTGGGATGAGTTGCCGTATCGTAACGAGTTCTCGAGCGTCCAAGACAAGCGGTATGTCCGTAAAGATGGGACTGTTATCTGGGTGCGAGTGACGGCCAAGTTGTTCGAATCATCGAATGGTACGGCGCCTTTCGTCATGGCCATCCTGGAGAACATCACCGACAGCAAGCAAGCGGAACAGACCCTGTTTGAAGCGCATACCGCTGTCGAGTGGGCGATGGAAGGCATTGCAAAGCTCGATGACACAGGTCGTTACCTCTTTGTAAACGCGCAGTACGCGGCACAGTTAGGTTACCATCCGGAAGAATTGATTGGGCGATCATGGGAGATGACGGTGTATCCGGATGACCGTCTATCCGTATTGGCGACCTTCGAGCAGATGGTGGCGATCGGGAAAGCAGAGGGAGAGTTCCGCGGTGTCAGAAAAGACGGCAGCCTGATCCACAAGCATGTGGTGATCGTTAAGCCGGACACCGCGAGAGGAGAAAGCTCTGGACACTATTACTTCATGCGGGACATTACGGAACGAAAGCGAGGTGAAGCGCTTCATGTGGCAGAGAAGCAGGCGCTGGAACTGGTGGCCAAGGGTGCCGAACTCAACGACGTACTCACGTTTATCTGTCGAGCTGTCGAGACGCACGCGGCTCCAATGCTCTGCTCGGTCATGCTGGTGACAAAAGATGGTACATTTCTTACGTCCGCTGCTGCACCCAGCCTGCCGGATGAATACACCCGGTCGTTCGAGCATATTCCAATCGGTCCGACCGTCTGGCCCTGTGGAAGCGCTGCCTATTTCAAAAAACTCTCGATCGCGGCGGACATTCCGACAGATCCGTTGTGGAGCCACTATGCATCGATAGCGCTGGCTCATGGAGTGAAAGCCTGCTGGTCGCAACCGATCATGAGTTCTACCGGCGCCGTGCTGGGGACGTTCGCCGCCTGCTATCGCGAACCACGGGAACCGCAACCGAATGATCTGAAGATCGTAGAATGGGCTGGCCGTATCGCGGCGCTGGCTATCCAGCATGCCCAGGTGAGCGAGGCCTTGGGTGAGAGTGAAGCTCGCTTCCAAGCCTTCATGAACTATAGTCCGGCGGTCTCCTTCATCAAAGATGAGTGCGGTCGCCATCTATATGTAAATTCCACATTTGAACGGCCCTTCAGGGTCTTCATCAAAGATATTCCGGGGAAGAACAACGAAGACCTGATTCCCTCGGCCCCAGCGGCAACAATGAACCACAAATCACGACCTTGT
>CAZNBG010000007.1:0-15039 GCA_964570915.1 uncultured Nitrospira sp.
CCGCCGGATGAGGGTGCCAAGAAGTAACGGCATCCGGCTGGGAGGTGCATGGGCTCACTCGCGCCGGTCTTGATCTTACGGATGACGCCGCGGTCGAGAGAACCTGGCAACTTTTGAGGCCCGCGGCAGTCATCCATTGTGCAGCCCTGAGCCGAACGAAGGACTGTGAGCACAATCCTCAACTTGCCCGACGCATCAATGTGGACGCCACCGCTCATCTCGCGCATCTTTCCCAGAACATTCCGTTTTTCTTCCTGTCGAGCGGTGAAGTCTTCGATGGCCGGCAAGGCTGGTATCGCGAAACGGACGACCCGACCCCGATCAATTTCTATGGCAAGACGAAGCTTGAAGCAGAACAGGGGGTGTTGCAGAATCCCCGCCACACAGTGGTTCGGATCGTCTTGACGGCAGGAACGTCGCCGCACGGCGATCGAAGTTTTGTCGAAGATATGTCTCGAGGAGCGAAGAGTGGCAAGGCCATGACGCTGTATCGCGATGAGTTTCGCTGCCCGCTGCCGGCGGGAACGATTGCGCGCGCGATTTGGGAGTTGACTGCGGCTCACGCGCCGGGTCTCTATCATCTTGGTGGCGGAGAACGGTTGTCCCGCTGGGAGATCGGGCAGGCGTTGCTGCCGTGGTATCCGGAACTGCAAGGCTGTCTGGTAGAAGGCTCGGCCTGTTCTCATGCCGGCGCGCCGCGGCCGGCCGATCTCTCGTTGAACTGCGAGAAAATCCAGGCGCTCTTATCGTTTCCCATTCCGGGATTCCGTAGTTGGCTGAAGGGCAGGGTGCATCGAGGCGTGGACTTATGGGATTATGAGGCCAGTCTGTCATAAAGCCTAAGGGATGATGGAACCAGAAAACGGAATGTTCGTATCGGATCCGTTGCCCCTTGTCCTGGCGGCCTATCTCGTCATGACGATTGTCATGACCGTGTTATGGGCCGTGCAGCGAAGCACACGGAATGCCGCGATCGGGGACGTCGGGTGGTGTGCGGGACTCATTGTTACGGTCATGTGGTATGCCACACATGCGAGCGGCAGTTCCGAGCGCATCTTCCTCACGGTGATGCTGGTGACGCTCTATGCGGGACGGCTCGGGCTTCACATTCTGTTCAATCGTGTCATCGGGAAACACGAGGATGGTCGGTATCGCCGACTGCGGGAGGAATGGGGTGAGTCAGAGTCGGCAAAAATGCTTGCGTACTTTCTCCTGCAAGCGCTGGCCGTGGCGGCGTTTTCGCTCCCATTTCTAGTGCTGATGTGGAATCCCCGTCCTCCCTCCGCGCTGGTTGAACTCATCGGTTTGTTGATCTGGGGGGTGGCCGTAGCCGGGGAAGCGAGAGCCGATCGGCAACTCGCGCACTTCCGTGCCGATCCGAGAAATCAGGGTCGTGTCTGTCGAGAGGGTTTGTGGAACTACTCACGCCATCCAAATTATTTTTTTGAATGGCTTCACTGGTGTTCCTATGTCGTGATGACTTTGGGAGCGTCTGGATGGGTATTCACGTGGATCGGCCCGATCGGTATGGGGTTAGCCCTCCTGAAGGTGACGGGTATTCCACGGGCGGAACAACAAGCGCTTTCCAGTCGAGGAGAGGAATACAAAGCCTATCAGGCGACGACGAATGCTTTCTTTCCGTGGTTTCCTCGATCAAGCCCATACCTATCCGTTAAGTCCTGACACTGTCAGTGTGGCCGGTGGCTACTATCGACGCACCTCGTCCGAGGTTTTCGAAGTCAGCTCTGCCGCTTTGAACTGTTCAATGAAATCCACCAGGCGAGCCCGGCTGGCTTCATCCATTCGCATAATTTGCCATCCAGCCTCGCGTCCCTCAGACCAGCGCACCACAGCAGTATCGATGAGGATCTTGTTTCCATTACTCAGGGTGATGTAGACGGTCGTCTCGGACCCAACGGGTATGGGACGCTCTCCCGTCGAACGCCAGCCTGCTTCCGACAGGTCCCAGACAATCCCATTGGCGAGCGCACCGTCGCAGAAATAGCAGAACTGACATTGAACGTGAGTCCGTAGCTTCTTGCGAACCGTATATGTTTTCATCATGCCCTCTCCTGGTTCGGTGATCACATTCAGCTCGTTGTCCCCTCTCAAATCTAGTTGAAGAGAGAGGATTCGCTATGCCACCAATGGTGGGCGTGAGAGCGGCAAAGGTAGGGCACCGTCCATAAGCTAATGAAAGAGCGCCGTCGGATGCTCTAGCGAGTCAATCCCATAGGTGCACCCGACAGCGTCTATTGCCTGCTGCTGAGATCCGCAATCCGGGAGCGAGCGATTTCGGCTTCTTTGGTGGATGGATAGAGATTCACCAGTTCTTGGTAGAGCTGCTTGGCGTGGGCTGGATTACTTTGAGCCTCTTCGAAGGCGGCAGTTTCGAACAGTTCCTTGGCTTTCTGATCGGAACAACTGAGCAGTGTCAAACAGAGGGCACAGAGTACGAGTCGTGCTGTCGTCATGGTTGTCCTTTCTCGGCATTTCTCCGGCGTGACATACGTGTGTCTCCGTGAGCAGATCCTGATTCCAGTGTATCAATGCGATAGCAAGGAGATGAAATCCCTTCGCTGCGGCACTGTGGGCAGCGGCTTGGTCGTGTCAATCTTGTTCGGTCACGGAACATGAATCCACAATCTACGCAAATGGATGGCTCGAGGACAAACCGTCGTGAACGGTCCCGAGACACCGTTTTTACCACATGAACCAAGTGCTCCTCTACCTGCCGTTCAGGAATACCCAGCATCCGGGCTAACTGCTCGGTGGTTAGCCGAGCCTTGGTCAGGAGATCGGCCATACGCTGACGCTGGGTGCGTTCAGGGGATAGCATGCCGGTATGGTAAGGATCCGGCCGAGTAAATGCCAGATCCCCTTGGTCGGTTCAAGCTTCGATGGCCTCGTGGTAAAAGGTTGCACCTCAGGCTCCATTCTGTCAAAATCCGTCCCCGCGTCGAGTGTCACGTCACGAATAGCCAGGTGGGCCGATCTCGCCGCTCGAATTCCAGGACCAGTGTGTTCCGGCTCAGCGTGCCATAGATCAGGAGGTTTGGGGCCATGAAGTTCCTCGCAGTCCATCCCGGTCCGCTCATGTATACCAAGATTTATCTTCGCCTGGAGCCGCTCGGTCTCGAGATGGTGGCTCAGGCGTGCCGCCAAGCGGGACACGATGTCCGTCTGATCGACTTGCAGGCGGATACGTGGAAAGACTATGAGGCGCTGATCAGGACTTGGAAGCCCGACGCCGTGGCGTTTGGCTGCAATTATCTGGCGAATGTGCCGGAGATCGTGGATTTGGCGAAGCTGACCAAGCAGGAACTGCCGAATGCGTTCGTCTTTGTCGGGGGCCATAGCGCTTCGTTCGTCGCGAAGGATTTTTTGGAGCATGGCAACGGCGCCATCGATTGTGTGCTCAAAGGCGAAGGAGAAGTCGCAGCTCCCAAACTATTAATGGCGGTGGAACAGGATCGTAAGGCGATCACGAAAGTTCCGGGGGTTGTGACGCTCGACGGGGAAGGTCCGCCCGCGCAGTTCATCGAAAATTTGGACGATATCCGTCCTGCGCGCGATCTCCTGCGAAACCGCCACAAATACTTTATCGGTGTGCTCGATCCCTGTGCGTCGGTCGAGTTCGCACGGGGCTGTCCATGGGATTGTTCCTTCTGCAGCGCCTGGACCTTTTATGGACGCAGCTATCGAACGGTCAGCACGGAAAAGGCTGTGGAGGAGCTGGAGCAGGTTCAAGAACCGGGCATCTTCCTGGTCGACGACGTGGCCTTCATCCAAGCCAAGCAGGGAATGGAGATCGGCGAAGCCGTGGCGCGGCGAGGGATCAAGAAACAGTACTACATGGAGACGCGTGGTGACGTGCTGTTGCGCAACAAGGAAGTCTTCCAATTCTGGAAGACGCTCGGACTCCAGTACATGTTCTTGGGCGTGGAGGCGATCGATGCGGAAGGCCTCAAGATGCATCGCAAGCGCATCTCGTTGGGGAGAAACTTCGAGGCGCTCGAATTCGCACGGTCCCTTGGGATCACCGTCGCCATCAATCTCATCGCCGATCCGGATTGGGATCGGGAACGGTTCGAGGTCGTGCGGCAGTGGTGTTTGGACATTCCAGAGATCGTGAATATCAGCGTTAATACTCCGTACCCCGGCACTGAGAGCTGGGTCACGGAATCTCGCAAGCTCCACACGCGGGATTACCGTCTGTTCGATATTCAGCATGCGGTGATGCCGACCAAGATGCCGCTGGCTGATTTTTACGCGGAACTGGTCAAGACACAGCAAGTCTTGAACAAAAAACATCTCGGCTGGGCCGCGCTCAAAGGGACGGCCAAGATTGCGGCAGGACATTTGATGCGGGGACAAACCAATTTCATCAAGATGCTGTGGAAGTTCAACAGCGTTTACAATCCTGAGCTGCAAATGGCCGATCACCGTCGGCCCGTGGTCTATGAAATGTCGCCGCCGCCGGAGAAGAAAGACAAGGTCGACGCGAAACAGCTCTACATCTTACCGGCCAAAGGCCGCCAGGGTCGGGCTATCGACGATTCCACCGAGACATTCGTCGACGAGTCCCGGATGGGAACGGCGGTCTGATCGTTGTCGCCGGTGTCGGCAGGCGTGAGCCTTCCCTGATCCTTGTTCACCTTCGTCGATCACACGCGCGTTCAGTACGGCTCCTTCAACGTGAAGACACTCACCTCCTGATCGCACTGGCCTCCGTACGTGCTCCTCAGCATGTTGGTCGCCACGGCGCCGTTCTGGCCGACGTAGGCGCAATCGTTCAGCAGGAACATGATCATGGGCTCCATGGAAATCTCGCTCTCCAAGTATGCCGTATAACAATTCGGTGCTCGGGGGAAGTCCCGATCCGGCCTTGCCAGTAGGAAAAAAGCGCAAGCTCGCATAGACGGAGTGAAAACCATACATGTTCAGCTCAGATTGACCGTTGCTATTGAAACGCACTCCTGCGTACAATCCGGCCGGTTTTGTCGGGGAGTGTCGATGCGATACCTGGCGCTTTCCATTCTTGTCCTGTTGCCGCTCACCGTGTACGCCGGCAACATCAAAGACACGGATCTTATCTCCAGCAACACGTTCTTCCTGCCGCCCAGCACACAGAAGACGGTGTTTATTCAGGCCCGAAACTCGTCCGACAATCAGGGCGTCTCCTTTCATGATCTCGGAGCACGTTTAGTCGCGAAGGGGTATCAGGTCGTGAACGATCCGGACGGCGCGCATTACATCGTGTTGGCGAACATCGTCTACTGCAACGTCACGAAGCCCGAGATGCCGGTCGAGGCGATCGTGGCGAGCGGCTATGGATCTGCGTTCAACACGACACTGGGTGCCATGCAAGGCCTTACCAGCATGGCGAGCATGGCGGGCCCGTATGGCGCGATGGGTGGCGCGGCCGCCTCCATGGGTTTGAGCGCGATTCAAGGCCTCAGCGATCTGATCGGCTCTTCGCACTCAGCTCCCAAAATGCCGGACGACGTGAACTATGCCTGCGTGGCCGATGTCCAGATCACGGAGCAAGGGACCGTGCTCCTCCCGGCTGGAATGAAAACAGGGACGGGGGAAGAGACCGGCGTGTACCAGACCAGGCTGGCTGCCGACGTGCACCAAAAGAAATTGGATGAAGCCGAAGCGACGCCGGTGCTCCAACAGAAGCTGAGCGCTGCAGTGGCAGGAAACTTTTAATGCCCATCGTGTCCCGACGCGTTGTATCCCACTCTCTTCCCTTGACGCTTGTGCTACTGCTTACACTGGTCACCGGCTGTTCAAACGTGATCCGATCCGGTCTTATGAACAGCAACACCATCTTCCTGGATCCCAACACCAATCGTAGCGTCTATACCCAACTCAGGAATGTCTCGGAAAACCAGCAGGTGACGTTGAACGAGGTCAACACGAAGCTGACGGCAAAGGGATATCAATTGGTGCAAGAGCCGGATCAGGCCAACTACTGGATCCAGGCCAAGGTGATCTACTGCCACAAGACCTCCGATGGGGTGACGCCGGAAGGCGTAGCCAAATCGGGTCCGGGCTCTGGCATCAGCAGCGGAGGTACCGCAATGGCTGCAGCCCGTTCCACGGGTGACGGGTCTGCCATGGGAGTGGCCGGCATGCCGGACATGAATGCCCTGATGAGGCAGGCCATGGCCATGAGCGGTGGACGAGCGGGATTCGGCGGCATGTCCGGATTTTCCGGCATGCAGCCGCCGCCCAAGGAAGACGGTGTGACCTACCTGTGCATCACGGATGTGCAGATCACCGATCGCAAGATGGGCAAGACAGTGGGTCAGCCGACGGGAAGTCAAACAAGCTCTGTCCAAAAAGTGCAGAAAATGAGAATGGTCGGCCACGTGCGGCAAAAAAGTTTGGACATTCCCGAAGCCACCCCCATCGTCCAAGAGAAAATTTCTACCGGCATTGCCGGGCTGTTTTAGCCCTTTTCGTCTTCCTATTTCTCAGCATTCTGACCGTTTCTTTTAGCCACCTGTTATACTAATTCCATTCCTCAATCGCTCATTGTGAGAATCGCTGCATGAACACGTCAACATGGGACGAGTTCGCCGAGCTGGCGCTCAAGCGCATTGCCCTATCCGGCGCCGAGTACGGCGATATTCGTATTCAGGACAGCATCACGGAACATCTCGAAGGAGAAGATCGGCGCATCGCCTCGATTCGAGACCTTCATGATCGAGGGTTCGGCGTGCGCGTGCTCTATCATGGAGCGTGGGGATTCGCGGCCAGTTCAGTTCTGTCGCTTGAGGAGGTGCCGCGGGTGGCCGATCTCGCCATCGAGATCGCCAAAGGCTCCGCGTCGGTCGCCATCGAAAAAGTACGGTTGGCGGAAGAGCCGGTTCATCGTGACTGTGTCGTCACGCCCTGCCGAATCGATCCGTTCCGCGTGCCGTTGGAGAAGAAAGCCGACTTGCTGTTGCAGACGATGGACACCCTGCAGCGGCAGTCCGGTATTGCGAGAAGCAGTGCCAGCCTGTGGGCGCGCCGGGACAGAAAGTTGTTGGTCTCCAGCGAGGGAACGCACTTGGAGTTCGATCTGTTGGCGGGACAGGGCGAGTGCATGGCGACCGCGTTGCACGAAGGCCGGTTTGCCTCGCGCAGCTTCAGCACTCCCCATCTCCGGAAAGGCTATGAGCTGATCGAGGAGGCCGACTTCCTGCGAGAGGCTTCGCGCGTTGCCGAACAGGCGGTCGAAAAAGTCAGGGCTCCGGCGGTCGATGCCGGGCCCTACGATCTGGTGCTCGACCCGGAGCATCTGTCCTTGACCATCCATGAATCCTGTGGCCATCCGAGCGAACTGGACCGCGCGATCGGGTACGAGGCCAATTACGCCGGGACCAGCTTCCTGACGACCGACAAGCGGGGCAATTTTCGCTATGGCTCGCCCGCCGTGAGTCTCATAGCCGATAACACCGAGCCGGAAACACTGGCCGCGACAGGCTACGATGATGATGGGGTGCTGTGCCAGCAATGGGACATTGTCCGGAACGGGATCTTCGTCGGGTACTGTACGAACCGGGAAGTGGCGCCGAAGATCGGCGAGTCTCGTTCACGCGGCTCGAATCGCGCCGACGGCTGGGCGAATATTCCGATCGTGCGCATCGCCAATATCGGGCTCGAAGCGGGCGAGGGCACGCGCGATCAACTCATCGACGACGTCAAGCGCGGCATCTATATCGAGGGCCATGGGTCGTATAGCATCGATCAGCGCCGCTACAATTTCCAGTTCGGCGGCGACGCATTCTGGCTGATTGAAAACGGCAGACGGACTCACATGCTGCGGGACGTAATCTATCATGGGATTACCCCGGAATTCTGGAACAGCTGCGACGGGGTTGCCGACCGAATCTCTCGCCGCCGGTACGGATTCATTACATGTGGGAAGGGGCAACCGGGCCAGTCTGGTTGGATGACGCATGCCGCCTCTCCGGCAAGATTTCGCAGGGTCCACGTGATCAGAGGAGAGGGGAGCGCATGACCGTCCTGAGCGACAAGTGGCCGAAGATGACCAGCCACGATGAGTTCCGCTTTCTCAGCGATGTGATTCTGACCCGCTCGTCCGCCGATCATACGATCGTGAATCTTCGCGATCACCATGCCGGAACGACGAGATTCGCCAACAATCAGGTCATCCAGAATGTGGATGCCCGGCGCGGCGTGCTGACGGTGACGGTCGCGTTTGACGGTCGGCACGGGACGGCGAGCACGACGGACTTTACCGCCGGGGCGATCCAGGATGCGTTGGCCCGTGCCGAACGGATCGCTCGTGTGTCGCCAGCTGATCCCGAATACCTTCCGCCTCCTGACGCCTGCCGGTTTCCCAACCGGGAGACGGCGAAATCGGAGACGGTGGCGGCGGGGCCGGTGCGACGGCTGGAATACGCCAATGAAGCGATCGGTCAGTGTCGAATGGAGAATCTCATGGCCGCGGGCGTAGTGTCGTCCTCAGGCACCGCGGTCGGGATCGCCGCCGGGAACGGACTGTTCGGCTATGAACGCCGAGCCGATGCGAAGTTCAGCCTAACGGTGCAAGTGGGTGACGCGACGGGGTGGGGTGCGGCGGCTCACCGATCAATCGATCACTTGAAGGTTCAAGAGCGGACGCTCGCCGCCATTACCAAGGCGAAGCGCGGCCGTGATGTGTGCGAGCTTCCGGCGGGGCGGTATCCTGTCATTCTTGAGCCGGCTGCCGTGGCCGGCCTCTGGGCATGGCTGATGTGGTCACTGGATGCCAAGTCGTACATGAAAGGGACGAGCCCGTTCGCCGGCAAGCTGGGACACATGATCGTAGACGAACGGCTGACCCTCCGGAACGTTCCGGATCATGCTGACCTGCTTGGAGAGGGATTTACCCATGAGGGGTTGCCCAGCACCGATTCAGTGTGGATCGATCGTGGAATCTTAAAACAACTCGCCTACGACCGATTTACGGCAAAGACCGGTGGCGTGGAAACCATTCCTACCTTGGAAGCCCCTGCCTTGTCGGTCGAAGGGCCTGCAGCGCATTCGATTCAGGACCTCATCAAGGGCGCGGAACGCGCGATTCTGGTGACAAACTTTTGGTACATCCGCCCCGTGAATCCTCGCGACCTCGTGCTAACCGGTATGACCAGGGACGGCACATTTCTAGTCGAGAAGGGGGAGGTTGTTTCGGCGGTCAAAAACTTCCGCTTTCATGAGAGTCCGCTCCAGGCATTTCGACAGATCAACGCGTGGACCTCGCCGATGGAAGCAGTAAATTCAGAAACGGGTAAGATGCTGGTTCCGGCTATGGCGCTGCCCCAATTTCAGTTCTCCAGCGTGACCCGGTTTTAGGATGGTTGTAAGGAATTCGAACCTCTTGGAGGGCCTATCCTGATAAAAAGATTGACTCTTTCTTCCGCCAGTAGTAGGTAGTTAATTTGGGTCACAACAGAAAGTCGCCACATGCCGCAGCGATTCAACAAAGAGCCGATCAACCTCATTCATCGGATTCCCTCGCAAAAACAGATAGACGAGGCCCGACCGACGAATGCCCCATATGGTCAATTTCTGCTCCAGGCTGCAGCGATTTGCTGGAGCAAGGTGGTTGAATTCTTTGCTCGCGTGACGCGGTATGAAGACGAGGCCCCGCCGCCTGCCACAGCCACAGCTGATCCACACCCCATCAATCTCACGATGGAACAGACAGAAATCAAGCCCGATCAGATCGCTGAAAACATGAGTTGTGCTACCGCAGGCGAGGAACAAGCCCGGGAAATTGAGACAAC
Source organism: uncultured Nitrospira sp. (assembly GCA_964570915.1). Lineage (GTDB taxonomy): Bacteria > Nitrospirota > Nitrospiria > Nitrospirales > Nitrospiraceae > Nitrospira_D. The sequence continues at coordinate 9,792 of CAZNBG010000007.1, forward strand.
GGCTATCGAGGAAGGGGCGATCTTGCCACTATCTGTATCGGCAACGGCGCTTGTCCGACCGGAAGAAGTCGCTGAGCTCAGAGCCTTTCTCCTTGGGCAACAGGAGGATATCGCCCGTCTTTCCACACAGATTCTGGAGCTGAAATCACTGGTGGTTTCTCAGCAACAGGTGCTCGTCCACCTCGGGAAGGAACTCGAAGCCGGTGCGTTTTCCGCAGCGACGAGCGAGAGCATTGCCGCTTCGGCCAAGCGGAATCGAGTCGTCCGGAAAAAGCCAATCTTGAAGGATAAGCCGATTGCGCCTCAGGAAAGCGAAGGCCCGTCCCTCAATCTGTAACCCGTGCGTGGTGTGACCGACTTGATCGCTGAGCCTAGTTCGACCCACACGGGAAGTTCTGATACCGCTTCTCTCCTACCACGACGACCATCGAAGAAGCCCTCGGCCGAATTAGTGTCTGCCGCACGTTCGGAATGCATCCAGAGAGCTTTCTGACGAAGAGAAGGCGAGTCCTCCTGATCCACAACGTTGACCACGTACGCCAGCCACCATCTAGCCAGATCCAGGTCACGTCTGCTACAAAGCGGTCAATGAGGATTCCTAGGCTGCTGTTGTGGAGTGTGCTCTGGATGACCCTGTTGCCGATGGCTATCGGGGCAGCCGCCGAACCCCTTGCGCCTCGGGTGCCACTCTTTGAGAACCTCGGGACTCTCCATCACACCATCACGACGAGTTCCGAGCAGGCCCAAAAATATTTTGATCAAGGTTTGCGGTTGGTCTACGCCTTCAACCATGAAGAGGCGATTCAGGCCTTCGAAGAGGCCGCTCGTCTCGATCCCTCGGCGGCCATGGCCTACTGGGGAGTGGCGCTCGCGCTGGGGCCGAACATCAATGCGGCGATGAATAAGGCCGACGAACGACGCGCAGGGGATGCCCTGCAGAAGGCCCGATCGCACAGCACCCGTGCGAGTGCTGCCGAACAGGCCTACATCGACGCGCTGGGCAAGCGATACAGCGGGAAGAATCGTGGGCGTGCGGCTCTCGATAAGGCCTATGCGGATGCCATGCGCTCATTGTGGCGACGGTTTCCTGACGATCCGGATGCAGGGGTCTTGTTCGCCGAGGCGATGATGGACTTGAGGCCATGGGACCTGTGGACGGTGGATGGCCGACCCAAGGTCGGCACCGAGGAAATCGTTTCGACGTTGGAGTCCATTCTGGCACGGTTTCCCGATCATCCAGGCGCCTGTCATTTCTATATTCATAGTGTAGAGGCCTCTCCGACTCCGGACCGGGCGCTGACCTGTGCGGAACGGTTGCCCGCGCTGATGCCGGGCGCCGGTCACTTGGTTCACATGCCCGCCCACATCTACATCAGGCTGGGACGGTATCATGAAGCTGCTGAACGCAATACGCACGCTGCGAAGGTTGATCAGGACTATCTGAATGGGAGAACGTTAAGCGGCAACTATGCGGATGGCTACTACGCACACAATCTCCATTTCCTCTGGGCTTCGTTGGCGATGGAGGGACGAAGACATGAAGCCTTGAAGATTGCCCGTCAACTCACGGGAACAATCACCGAAGATGAAGCGCGGAAGGACAAGTGGAAAGAACTGTACCTCCCTGTGCCTGTGTGGTCGATGATCCGGTTTGGGCAATGGGAGGAGTTGCTGCGTGAACCGGCCCCGCCGAAAACGCTGCGGCTCCAGCAGGCCATGTGGCGACTGGGAAGGGGCATGGCGCTGGCGGCTTCAGGCCGCCTGCCCGGATCCGAGGGGGAGCATGCGGTGCTGGCCGACATGGCAAGACGATTCGGACGCAATCGCACCGCAGAAGAGAAAACTGAACGAGCCTTGGTGAAGATCGCGGAGCGACTCCTGGCCGGTGAGATCGCGACCCAACGCAAGCGATACGATGATGCGATCAAGTCGTTGGTGGAGGCGGTCAAGCTGGAAGAGACTTTGCCGTATACCGAGCCCCCTTTCTGGCCAATTCCGGTTCGCCATTATCTGGGTGCGGTGCTGCTGAAGGCCGGTCAACCGGGTGAGGCGGCAGATGTCTACCGGACCGATTTGGCCAAAAATCCCCAGAACGGCTGGGCCTACTTCGGGCTGATCCAAAGCCTCCGCGCGCAGCAGAAAGACAGTGAGGCGAACGCCATGGAAGAGCAGCTCAAGAGTGTCTGGGCTCACGCCGATGTGACGTTAACGTCCTCTCGGCTGTAAGCAGCTGCACGAGACGGGTAGGAGACCGTAATGCGATTTGTCGTAGGAGTCATGGGGCCGGCCAAGGCGGCGAAGCGAGATCTTGATAATGCGCGCGTCCTCGGCGAATTCATTGCAAGGCGTGGCTGGGTCGTGTTGACAGGCGGCCGTGACGTAGGGGTGATGGATGCCGCCTGCGAAGGTGCTAAACGGGTCGGCGGAAGTTTGACCATCGGGATCTTGCCGACGGCCAAAGACAAGGTCTCTCGCCACGTGGATGTGCCGATCATCACCGAAATGGGGAGCGGCCGTAACAACATCAATGTCTTGACGAGCCATGTCGTCGTGGCTTGTGGACTGAGTGGGTCGGGGACTGTCTCGGAGGTCGCCTTGGCGGTGAAAGCCGGCAAGCCCGTCATTTTGGTGGAAGCCTCCTCAGCCGATGTGGCCTTCTTCCGCAAACTGGACAAGCGATTGGTCAATGCGGCGGCTTCACCGGAAGAAGCGATCGAGCTCATCATGAAGCTCATGGATGGGCCTCAACGCCGCGCACGACGGGCCGGGGAAGAGACCGACCCCTATCTGCCGGTGTGAAGAGCGCCTACCCACCTTCTCACCGATTGTCGTAGTAAGATGTAAGAATCGCCTCACTGAGACGACGATGAAGTGGGAGGACGCAATCATGGCTATTCATCGACGACTGACAGCCCTCGCGGTCGGGGTACTGACCTGTGCGACGCTTTTTGCTTGGCCTTCAAGCGGATCACTGAGCGCGGCGACCACCGCAAAAGCGTACTTTGCAGGCGGTTGTTTCTGGTCCATGGAACTGGCTTTCGAGCGAGTCGATGGCGTGCTCGGGGTGGTTTCCGGCTACATGGGCGGCACGGTCGCCAATCCCACCTATGAACAAGTCTCAGCCGGAACAACGGGGCACGCGGAATCTGTCGAAGTGACCTATGACCCCACGAAGGTCAGTTATCAGAAACTCTTGGATGCTTTCTGGCACAATAGTGACCCCATTACGCCGAACGGGCAATTCTGCGACTTTGGCAATCAATACCGATCGGTCGTGTTCTATACGACCGATGACGAAAGGCGGCTTTCGGAAGCATCCAAGAGCGCGCTTGATCAATCCAAACGGCTTCCTGCCCCGATCGTGACCCAATTGGTCAAGGCATCAGCCTTCTATCCGGCTGAGGACTATCACCAGGATTTCTACAAGAAGAACCCGATCCGATATAAGTACTATAAAATCGGGTGCGGCCGAGACCAGCGGTTGGAAGCGCTCTGGGGGAAGCCGTAGGCGCCCGGGGTTCGTGGGATCTATCCCGTAAGGGCCCTCGGTGCGGGGCTCGCTCCATCCTGATTACCGAGACTCTCCTATTGTGCTGTGCTGCCGGTCGCTGGCTTCAAGCGCTCAAATCCAGAACGTATCCATTAATCCAGGGCTACCCGTATGCGCTAGGTTCTCAATCGATCCCTGACCCGATTCGTCCACACACCAACGCATTACCCCCCCGAGTATAGAGAAGACTCCCCGAGACCCTCCTCACATAGCAGAGGATCCGCACGGTCATGAGAACAAAAGGGATGGATTGAATCTTCCGCCATAGAGGAGAGCATCTCATTACGCACAACTCCGTACAGCTGTGCACGTGCGTATATTGCATTGATAGAATAGCTGCAGTATAGTTTCACGGGCCCGAGAGTGCGTACGGTCGAGCTTCTGTTGCCTCATGGCAAGTGCTCCGCAGCGAGTCGGGACAAGTCGTGCGTGAATGCTGGGTGGCCGTAGGCCTCAATCGATCACGACAGCAGGTAGTACTGCCGAGTGTTAACATGACTCCTGACGAGCAGGTGAGACTTAAAGCGAGTATCACCGTGTTTGTCTATCTCGCTTCTGCTTATGGTGTCATCTGCGCGGCCTTGATATTCTTTCCACCGGAGGTCACGAAGAGCTCGGGACAAGGTTTGGTGATGTCCATATTCGGCATCGGAGGTCTATGCAGCCTCTATAGCTGGTTATTACTGCTCGTCTTAACAACACAACAAGGGCAAGAAAGAGAAAAGACCGAGCGGCGCCTTAAGATAGTGTCCTTTACAGGAATCACGCTGGTCGTCGGTCTCTTCGTCGCCTTACTAGCTGTGTAGCAGTGGGAAAGTAGGGCCAACACTGTCACACGCTGAAGCAAGGACCGGGGACACAATTCCTTCATCCTCTGAACGAAGAAGACCGGCAACGCCTCGACAGGATTCAGGACAGGCAGCATCACACGATCAATTGTGTATGTGATGGGTTGAATCCATACGGAGAATGGACGGGCGACGGTCACGGCAAACTTCCCGCCAGAGCTACATATCGACGATCCCCTCAAGAGAACCGCGGTCATTGGAACGATTTCTTGCGCAGCAATGAACTCGGTTCGCTGATTGCACGCGCGGCGCCCTGGCGCGCTTCACACCCAGGACACAACGACCATGTTGAAAAGCGTCGCAGGACAATGGGTCCCCAAGAAGAGACCGAATGGCCTCACTGGGTAAGGCCATCTTCGGGGATTGCCACAGATGTGAACTAGCGTAGGATGAAACACGTAAGAATACTATTGCACCGTACAAGCGAGGCTCTCGCCGTCGCATCAACTGACTTAAAACAACGATGAGCATGATCTTATCTCGACTGTGCCAGTGGGTGACCGGCCGTATAGGCATCCCGATTACCATCCTCGCCTTAATGTTTATCGGAACCGCCGGCCCCGCAGCCGATATCAGCTATGTGTATGACGACGCAGGCCGGCTGCGCGCCGTCATCGATCCGGCCAGCGACACCGCGGTGTATGCCTATGATGCAGTCGGCAACTTAACCGGCATCACTCGACAGGCATCCTCCACACTCGCTGTGTTGCAGTTCACTCCCTCATCGGGTCCGATCGGCACGACCGTCACGATCTACGGCACTGCTTTCAGCGCCACACCGGTGTCGAATACCGTGAAGTTCAACGGCACGACCGCGACCGTGCTCACTGCGTCCACCACGGTCTTGACG
>CAZNBG010000007.1:15049-25575 GCA_964570915.1 uncultured Nitrospira sp.
CACGACTGGGACGATCAGTGTCACCGTCGGTGCGAGCACCGCCACCAGTTCCGCATCCTTTACCGTTGGAACCGGCGGTGTCCCAACCTTGTCCAGTTTCAGTCCCGCCGTAGGGAACTATGGTTCGACAGTGACCCTGACGGGAACCAATTACGACACCACGCTGATCAATAACCGCGTCGCCTTTACGGCTGCAATGGGGGCCGTGACCACGGCATCCAGTACCAGCCTCACGGTGCCCGTTCCCAGTACCGCGCAAACCGGACCGATCGCCGTCTCGACCGTCCAAGGCATGGCCACGAGTAGCACCGAGTTCTACGTCGCGCCACCGGGAGTCGTCGCGACTGATGTCCAATACACCGGGCGCATCACTGTGGATGGCTCGACGGTTGTCGCGTCCATTCCCACGGCGAATAAGACCGGCTTGATGGTCTTCGATGGGACCGCCGGGCAACGAGTCAGTATCGGCTTCAGCGCGGTGACGGTCACCCAGTTCTCCGCGAACGTCTATCGGCCCGATGGGGTCTCCCTGCTGCTCACCGTTCCAACCCTCAATACCAGCGGCGGCAGCATCGATCTCGGACTCTTGCCGCTCACCGGCACCTATACCATCTTCCTCGATCCGGTCAGCACCTACACGGGGAACCTCACCGTCACTGTGTCCACGGAACTGACGGGCACGATCACGCCGGGTGGCGCGGCGGTTCCCATCACGATTAGTCGCGTTGGGCAGAATGCCCGCTATACATTCACAGGCACGGCCGGCCAAACGATCAGTCTCGGGGTCACCTCTGTGACAATGACTGCACTCAATGTGTCGATTCTCAACCCGGATGGCACGGCCCTCGTCGCACCTACCCCTTTCAATACCAGCGGCGGGGCGATCGATAGTCAAGTACTTGCAAGCTCGGGGACCTATGTGATGCTTGTCGATCCGTCCAGCGCCTATACGGGGAACGTCACGCTCATGCTCTACAGTACGCCAGATGTGACGGGCACCATCACGATCGATGGAGCGACCGTGATACCGAGTCTCACTGTTCCCGGCCAACGTGCCCGCTACACGTTCAGTGGCACGGCCGGCCAATGGGTGAATCTCGGCCTGACCAGCGTGACCGTCAGCTCCAGTACCGTCTCGATGCTGAAACCGGATGGAACCACCTTGGTCTCGGCCTTCATCGGGACCAGTGGCGGAAGCCTCGATCCCACGACCGCACTACCCACCACAGGGACCTACACCATCGTGGTGGATCCCTCCGGCTTGGCGACCGGCAGCATGACGCTGACACTGACGTCACCACTGACGGGGACCATCACCCTCGACGGAGCCGCTGTGCCGCTCAGTCTCACCAAGGCCGGGCAGACGGCGCGTTATACCTTCAGTGGATCCAGTGGGCAGTGGCTGAGTCTGGGCCTGACGTCCGTAACGATTGCCTCCAGCACAGTCACGCTTCTGGGTCCCACCGGCACTCAACTCGCTACGACGACGGTCAGTACGGCTGGCGGAGGCTTGGAACCAGCGAGCACATTGCCCTCGACCGGGATCTATACCATTGTCGTCGATCCAGCGGGGACCAATACCGGCACTATCACGCTCACGCTGATGTCGTATCTTTCGGACACGCTCAATCTCAACGGTACCGCCACGACAACTACCGTTACCCCCATCGGGCGGAATGCGTTGTACACCTTTACGGGAACGGCAGGCCAATGGGTCAGTCTCGGTCTCACGGCGGTCACGATCACGTCCTCTACGGTCACGCTTTGGAAACCCGACGGCACCCAACTCGCGGCTACTTCAGTCGGCACGACGGGCGGCAGTCTCGATGCACCGATGGCGCTCCCGACGACCGGCACGTACACGGTTACGCTCAATCCCGCCGCGCAGTACACGGGAAACCTGACGTTGACGCTCTCCACGGACATCTCAGGCACCGTGACGATCAATGCAGCGGCCACGCCGATCACGATCGGCCGGGCCGGGCAGAATGCCCGCTATACGTTTCCGGGAACGGCCAGTCAGCAGGCGACCGTGAAGATCACGGGCAATACCCTGGGCAGCGTCAGTGTGTATCTGTATACCCCAAGCGGGAGTTTTCAGACGGGGACCACGAACTCAGCGGCCAGCTTCAATGTCCCGACGGTGACACTCGCTACCACGGGGACCTACACCATCACGATCAATCCGCAGACGACAGGCACTGGGAGCCTCAACCTCCAGGTGACAAGCCCATGAACAACCAATATTTGCTTGGTTGTCTTATTCCACTAACCCTTGCCGGTGCCGTAGAATTATCTGGAGAGCCATTGCTGGCACAATCATTTGTGCCCATTAAGCCTGCCACGGTCAATGACCTCCCAGTCCAGCCCGGAAATCTACTCACGGGAGGAATGAGCACGACGGTGTACATCCCGAACCATGCACTACCCACCTCGTTTAATTCTTCCTCGTTGTATGATGCGGTCATATGGGTTCGGAATACGACTGTCCTTCCGTCCGGGTGGGGCGGACCCTGGATGGGGGGTGTCATTGTGCAATGTGCGCCTGGGGCTGGGGACGCAGGGGGATTTCAAGCCCGTAATCCGCTACTCGATGGGCCAATAACGACCATAAATTGGGGAACCACGTGTTGGGGATATGATCCGTCCATCGTCACGTTCTTTCATTTTGCAAATCAAGCCAACGGTCCCAACTATCCACCTGATCCTCCGGTAAAGTTCATAACCCCGGGAGATAGATATACTTGCGATGGCGATCCCTGCGACACGAGGACTGGCTTGTACTATCAACAGGATGTTGATATTGAACTGCCCGACGTAATGCCCATTCGCCTCAGCCGCACCTACCGTACCGAAGACACCGCGCCACGTGTTTTTGGTATCGGCGCGAGTCATCCGTATGATCAATACATGTTACGCGACGATCTCTGCACTCGAATTCGTGTAATCTTGCCAGATGGAGCCTACATCGCCTTTCTTCGCACGAGCGGGACCAATTGTTTGGACTCGATCCTGCAGCATTCGACCACCCAAACGTCGTTCTATGGCGCGACCTTCGCCTGGGATCAAAACTTTCAGCGGTATCGTCTCAAGTTCAAGGACGGCACGGAGTGGCGCTTCAGCGACTATGGCTTTCTCGTCGCGATGCTGGATCGAAACGGCAATATGCTCACCCTCACACGGGCTGCGGCCGGAGGGCTGGCCGGGAATCTCACCAAGATCACCACACCCAATGGCCGGTATCTCACCTTCAGCTACGATAGCAGTAACCGCATCAGCCAGGTGGCCGATATCCTGGGCCGCACGGTGACCTATACCTATGATGGAAGTGGGCGTCTCTGGAAGGTCACGAATCCGCTCAGTGGGGTGAGCGAGTACACCTATGATGCCTCCCATCGCTTACTGACCGCGAAAGAACCCAACGGCAATCCACATGTCACGAATACCTATGATGTCAACGGACGGGTGGCGACGCAGACACGAGCTGACAGCACGACCTATCAGTTTGCCTATACGCTCGATGGGAGCGGGAATGTCACACAGACTGATGTGACCGATCCGCGAGGGTACGTCAAACGGTTTACCTTCAACAGTGCTGGCCTCACCGACACCATCACTGATGCGCTCGGCCAATCTGAGGCACAGTCCACCACCTATGCATGGCAGACCGGGACGAATCTGCTCCTCAGTGTAACCGATACCTTGAGCCGCAAGACGGCCTATACCTATGACAGCAAGGGCAATGTCCTGACCGTGACAAGACTGGCCACAACACCCAATGCTGTCACGACGTCATTTACCTATGAGCCTACCTACAGTCAGGTAGCGACCGTGACCGATCCGCTCAGCCACACCACGACCTTGGGCTATGACACGAAAGGCAATCTTACGGCGATCACCAATGCGCTGAATAAGACCACGACCATCACGGTCAATGGCCAAGGTCAGCCGCTCACGATCAAAGATCCGTTGAACAACACGACCACCTTTACCTATGAACTCGGCGATTTGATCTCGGTCAAAGACCCCTTGAATCGCGAGACCAAACGGATGCTCGACGCGGCAGGACGACTCCGCAGCCTGATCAATCCTCTTGGGCAAAAGACGGTCTATACTCCTGACGCCTTAGATCGGATCACGCAACTCACCGATGCGATCAACGGCGTCACGCAATTCGGGTATGACGCCAACAGCAATTTGTTGACCGTCACCGATGCGAAGTCTCAACAGACGGTCTACACCTACAACAATATGAATCGGACGAGCACCAGAAAAGACCCGCTGCTCAACACTGAAACCTACACCTACGACAACAACGGCAATCTGGCGACCGTCCTGGACCGAAAGAGTCAAACCACAACGTGCACGTATGATCCCTTGAATCGTCGCACCAAGGCGACATTCCAAGACGGGACCAGTACGAATTACACCTACGACACGGGAAACCGGATCACGCAAGTACAAGAGAAGAACTCAGGGGGCACCGTCACGGCGACAATCACGCGCACCTATGACGGACTCGATCGACTCACGCAGGAAGTGACTCCCCAGGGTCAGATTGATTACACCTACGACAACGCCTCTCGGCGGGCGACGATGACCGTCGTCGGTCAATCGCAAGTGACGTATACCTACGACAACGCGAACCGGCTCACGACTATCACTCAGGGAACTGATACGGTCACGATTGGCTATGACGATGCGGACCGCCGCACGAGTGTGACCTATCCCAACATGAACAACATCACTTACGCCTACAATGCCGCCTCAGAGCTCACAAGCCTGACCTATAAGCAAGGGGCCACGACCCTCGGCGACTTGACGTACACCTATGATCTCGCCGGGAATCGCATCAAGACGGGTGGGACCTTTGCCCGGTCGAATCTCCCACCGGCGCTCACGACGACAACCTACATCGCCAACAATCAGCAGACGACGTTCGGGACAAGTACAGAGACATACGATCTCAATGGGAATCTGTCGACCAGCACGGACACCGGAGTGGTCACGACAAATACATGGAATGCCAGAAACCAGTTGACCGGCATCAGCCGAACCGGTCTCACCGCCTCGTTCACTTACGATTCCTTTGGCCGCCGCACCGGCAAGACGATCAATGGCACCACAACTAATTTTGTCTATGATGGATTGAATCCGATACAGGAAAAGAACGTTGGGACAGTCACGGCGAATCTCCTCACCGGCCTTAGGATCGATGAGTTTTTCACGAGAACGGATGGAGTTGGGAGTCGTACTTTCCTGCCCGACGCGCTCGGCTCAACGGTTGCACTAGGGGACGGTACAGGCACACTTCAAACCCAGTACACGTATGAGCCCTTTGGGTTTATCAGTCAGACCGGAGCTGCGAGCACCACCAGCTACAAATACACCAGGCGGGAAGACGACGGCACCGGGCTCATGTACTATCGGGCGCGCTATTACAACCCACGGTTCCAGCGATTCATTGCAGAAGATCCGATTGGGTTTGAAGGGGGAGATGTGAACTTATATGGATATGTCGGAAATTCACCTCTTGCGTTGGATGATCCATTTGGATTGGCTGCGTGCCCGTGTCCCATGTCTGTGAATCAACAAGATCTCCAATCGCTGGCAGCCATTATCTACAACGAAACAGCTTCTCTCACTGGACCAGGGATTTTGGATGCGAGAATCTTTATTGCGCATGTTACCGTAAATCGCAGAAATGCAGATATTTTGAGTGGAGTGGCGCCGTCGCAACTTTCTCGGTCAGCGCGAGCAGCTATTAGAAACGGTGTTCCTTCAGCCAACATGGCTATGGCTCAATCTCTTCTCGCAGCATCGCTGGCTTTGAGTGGCTGCGATCAGGATCTCACGAATGGAGCACGCTTCTTCAACTTTAGACCAAATGCTTCGTTGAATCTATTCTTTGGCCAACCAGTTCAAACACAGGTGGGCCCACTCAATAATTCCGCGCCTAGCCCTGGACTTCCAGGATCAGGAATCTTTGCCAATACCTATGGACGCTGAGAGTTTAGCCTCATGAAACACAGGGGGTCAGGATGAACTGGCAGCTTTTCGTGCGGAACGTAGTTCTCACCTTAATTATCGTGGTCTTTGGTCTGGCTGATGCTGTTGTGGCTGCACAATTGTGTGAGGACAAGGATCGATTTGTGGGATCATGTTTTACGGTTCATGGACGACTGTTAGTTTCAAATGGGACTCCGAGTGTTCGGCTTATTCCGAAAGGAAGCAAAAAGCAACTCGGGGTCGTTAATGACGGCGATGCTGAAGATCGTGCGCTTCCCGATGAAGTAGCAAGGGTGATCTCGACAGAAACGCGCATCCACGGGCAATTCGAAGTATGCCCACTCACCAAGTCAAAGCCTAGTGAAATGCAGATGGTATGTCTTGTCTCAGGGAAAGATCTCATTGTGCGAAAGGTTCAGTAATCGTTCGTCGCTGCCAATGACTTGGCCTCAGCTCTGACGGGCAACACGTACAAACAGGGGGCGACCACACTGGGCATCTCCGCCTACGATCTCGCCGGGAACCGTCTCAGCACTGGGGGGGCCTTCGCACTCACCAATGTGCCACCAGCGCTGACGACAACCACTTACAATGCGAACAACCAACAGACGGCTTTCGGGACCACGACGGAGACCTACGATCTCAACGGGAATCTGGCGACCAGCATCGATGGGGGAGTCACGACGACCTATACGTGGAATGCAAGAAACCAACTAACAGGCATCAGCAAGACCGGATTCACCGCGTCGTTTACGTATGATTCGTTTGGCCGTCGGACTGGTAGAACTGTAAATGGTACGGTAACCAATTATGTCTACGACGGGCTTAATCCCGTCCAAGAGAAAAACGGCGGAACGGTCACGGCGAATCTCCTGAACGGCCTCGGCATCGATGAGTTCTTTACGAGAACGGATGGTGTCGGCGTGCGCTCGCTGTTACCGGATGCCCTTGGTTCAACCGTGGCCCTCGGCGACAACACCGGCACGCTCCAAACCCAATATACGTACGAGCCCTTTGGCTTTACCACACAGACCGGTTCCGCCAGCACGAACAGCTATAAGTTCACAGGACGAGAAGATGATGGCACGGGGATGATGTACTACCGGGCACGTTACTATCATCTGAGGCTTCAGCGGTTTATTGCAGAGGATCCAGTAGGATTCGCGAGCGGCGATTACAATCTGTATGCCTACTTGGGCAACAACCCAGCTAACGACGTGGATCCTCTCGGTCACACCAAAGGTGGCAAGCAGAATATAGCTGTCAGTCACGATGGTAGAGTCTTGAACACAAGGACCCCGCTCAAAGAAATACAATCAGCGTTGAAAGATGCCGAAGCCAAAGGGATGAGCCAAAAGCACATTAACAAGTTGAGGGGATTAAAAAAAGTAGTACAGAGATTAGGAGTTGGCGGTATCTGCCTTGATCTGCTGCTAGATCAGATAATACTTGAAATCGAAGGACAAGATGCTTGGATGGAATATTGTGCAAATAATCCAAACTGCCAATAAAAAGAGCTTTCTGGCTCAGGCATAGATTGATGGTAGTAAATGTCGACTTCCGATGGTATTAGCACTGAAGACTGGAATGCGGTTCACGAATTAGTTTTGAACATCGTAAACGCCGAAGCCGAGGCGGAAGAAAACATATTCACAAACCAACTTATTCAATTCCTCGATGAGTTAGAAGGAAAATATGGCGTCCTGCCAAGCATTCTTGCGACTCGCGCAGACTATGTTTCGGACGTAAATGAACAAGCAATGCTGTTTAGGCAAGCGTACGCCCTAGCTGAGGCATCCAATGACAAGAACAATCTTAAGCTGATCTCCCACTCCCTGGCAGAATTATATATTAAGGAGCTGAAAGAACCTTCGGAAGGTCAAGTCTGGTTAAAACGCTTGGAAGCTCAGATTCAATTCTCTCCAGACGAACATATGTCGGCCGAATTGGGACATCTACGCCAGATACTTGGCGAACTGGCCAGCCAGTAGGGGGACCGTAAGAGTGTCTTTCGGACCAGATGGAGCTGCATCCCCCAATGCGCCAAGAATATCGATAGGCCAAGGACCGGGTAATCCGCACATTGATCTGCGGATTCGCGGTCTCGATTGAGGGAGCACTGTGTCTTACGATTCTTCCGAACTAAAAAAGACGATTGATGCGACCGTGCGTGAACGATTAAATAGCCTTTCGTCCAAGACGTTTGCGGAACTCAGTGAACTTCCAGGTCAAAGCAGTGAAGAAATCGTTCTGCAGGCAACCAAACTCACATTATCGGTATGGCACGATGTACTTGCTACGAAAGATCATCGGACCGTTGTTCAAGTCTACAAGCCAGGCGTGTTGGGCATCGGACGCATGCATACCGATGGCTTCATCGTTAACAGCCATAATGAAAAAAGGAGCCTTACTATTGAGGAATGGGCACCATTCAGTTAACGGTCGCGACTAATTGGAGCAAAGCTGAAAACTCCTTCGCTTGCAGCAACTCTCCACCAGCCCATACAGATTCGGGGCGACTAGATGTTGGCACAGATTAAACAAATGGCTGCAAAGCATTGGAATCAAGGAAGTCGTAACCCAACCAAATACCGTATTAGATCTTTTGCTACTCGTAGAATCTCGCAACAAACCGAGCTGACTTCCTATGTTCACCGCTTGCCACAACCACGTGACATCGACCATACACGCCTGCACCCACTCAACCGCCGGACGAAGGCGACGTTCCAGGATGGGACCAGTACAAACTACACCTACGACGCAGGCAATCGAATCACGCAGGTGCAGGAGAAGGATGTGAGCAATATAGTCATAGCGACGATCACGCGCACCTATGACGGCTTGGATTGCCTCACGCAGGAAGTGACTCCCCAGGGTCAGATTGATTACACCTACGACAACGCCTCTCGGCGGGCGACGATGACCGTCGTCGGTCAATCGCAAGTGACGTACAGCTACGATAATGCCAACCGGCTCACGGCGATTACTCAAGGAACGGACACGGTGGCGCTGGCCTACGACGATGCCGATCGCCGCACGAGCGTGACGTATCCTAATACGAACAGCATCACCTATGCCTACAACGCAGCGTCCGAGCTGACGAGCCTGACGTATAAGCAAGGCGTCACGACTTTGGGAGACCTTACATACACCTATGATGCTGCCGGTAACCGGATTAAAACCGACGGTACTTTTGCTCGGAGCAACATTCCTCCGGCTCTTACGACCACGAATTACAACGCCAACAATCAGCAAACCACATTCGGGACCAGCACGGAGACCTATGACCTGAATGGCAACTTGGCCACAGTGACGCAGGGCGGCAGCACCACGACCTATACGTGGAACGCACGCAATCAGCTGACGGCGATCAGTGGACCGAGTTTGACAGCGTCATTTACTTACGATTCCTTTGGCCGCCGCACCGGCAAGACGATCAATGGCACCACGACCAACTTTGTCTATGACGGGCTAAATTCTGTACAGGAAAAGAATGGCGGACCATCTGCGGATGTTTGAGGAGGACTGCTGTTATCCCTTGACCTTCATGATGAGGCCTCGCAGCCGTTCGCGCTGGGCGAGTCGAATCATCGTGAACTCCAGGCCGAACTGCTTGCCGTCGATCCACCGCACAATCGCCTGATCGACGCGCAGAGGCCACTTAAAATCAGGAAGGAACAGCGACAGCTTCAGCGGCGTCCCGATCTTCAATTCGACCGATGATTCGGCTCGGCAGCCGTTCGTCGACACATCAAACACCGTCGCCTCACCTTCAAGGTCATCGTCCCCAAAGAAGAACATGCGGCAGGAGAGACCCACTCTTCTGCCGCGTCGGTCTTGCAGGTCCATGTGTTTCTGAAGGTCTTGCGCGCGCGATTCGGATGACTTTGATGCCATTGTGCCCGGTCCTTTCCTGAGCAGAACAGTGGTTTGGCTCGATGGGCTCTGCCTATCGGCGAGACCGAGAAAGACATCACCTTCGGGCCACCAGTCTGTAGTGTAAGCGATGGGATTCCATCGGCAAGACAAAACGGCATTTGTAAGCCGTTTGTTGGCCGGTTTCGTCAGCGATCTGGATCCTGAGGGCATCTTGACGCGGGCGCGATCCTCTGCGACAAAGGAGGCTGAAGAAAGGGAATGCGATGGTGACACGAACGGTAAGTCAGCGGATGGCCGATCTGGCTCAATCGGAAATTCGGGCGATGACCCAGGCCTGCGTGAGCCTGAAGGGTCTCAACATGGCCCAAGGGGTCTGCGATACGCCGGTTCCTCCGATTGTACTCACAGGTGGCGAGCAGGCCATCCGAGAAGGACACAACGTATACACCCGCTTTGACGGGTTACCGGAATTGCGGCAGGCCATCGCCAAGAAGCTGGTCAATTATAACGGAATCCAAGCCGACCCTGACACGGACGTCACGGTCAGTGCCGGAGCCACTGGCGCCTTTCACTGTGCCTGCGCGGCGCTGCTCAATCCCGGCGATCACGTCATACTATTTGAGCCGTACTACCAATAT
>CAZNBG010000008.1:0-11978 GCA_964570915.1 uncultured Nitrospira sp.
TCGAGAATGAGCAGGGTCTTCCTGTTCTTGCACGCCCGCTGAAAGATAGCGGGAGACAGACAGACTTGCTGGTAGGTGACGACGGCACCGTGATAGTCCCTCGCTTCAACGGCCTGGTCGTTCGTCAGAGCCGGGTCGAGATGGAGACCGATCTTCCCTGCCGCATCCGACCATTGGCGGCGCAAATGATTGGTCGGACAAACCACCACCACCCGCACAGCGGCTCGCTCGGTCAAATACTGGTGCGCGACAGCCAGAGCAAATCGTGTTTTTCCGGCAGCGGGGGTCGCCATCGCCAGAAAGTCTGTGGCTGAATGGGCGCGCACCGCCGATGCAGCGCGGCGCTGCCAATCTCGAAGGAGTGCCGTCCAGGCGGGCAAAGTCTTCATGGCAAGTGTGTGCGTGTGAGGACAGCCAGCGCCGTAGCGCCGACTCGAATGGTGCGGGCTAGTCTAACCAGTCTTTCTCTTTGAGCTTCCTCGGCAGGTATTTATTCGTGAGGTACTGAAAATCCTTGTTTGCCAACGCATCAAGCTCATATTTCAACCCGCTCGTCAGCATCCGCTTGATCTCAGCCTGCCAGGCCGGCTTTTGAAACCACTCATAATTCATCAGCTCTTTTGCGCGAGCGATGTCTTTGTCGTTCAGCTTGATACCGACGTTGCGCGGCAACCCGTACCGCGCCGGATCGGCGCTCGATAAACCCATGAACTTGGCTTTCGGGATCGCCATCCGCTGGCTCTCAAAGGCCAGATTGATCGAGCCTTGCTTGATGACGGAATAGATGTAGTATCCCCAGGGATCGTTGTCGACCAAGACATAGACCGGCAGCCGATGTTCCTCGTGGAGCCGTCTGGCCAAACGCCGGACCCCGCGCGGCGGTTGCCCATTGCCCGTGAGCAGCACACAGTTATAGCGCCGCCAGAACTTATCCTCCGACAGCCGATTCCATTGCGTTCCCTTTTCGACGAGCAGCACGAAATCCGCCGTGCAGCGGCGAATCTCCAGATACTCCGGCTCCACAATCGACGGCACCGAGTACCCGCCCTTGCCCAACTTGGAGCAGTCCACGCGGTCGCCGTCATCTCCGAAGACGACCGGCCCGACGATGCTGCCGCTGTTCTCCGCTCGAACATGCAACTCCTCACGGAGCGCGGCAAGGGACACTTCCAGATCTTCAATGACCGGATCGGACTCATCCTGTGTATCGAAGGTGTTCTCGTGCGAGTCTTTGATCGTATGTTTCGTGCGGTAATAGATTTCGCGTAACGACGTCGTCAGATCGGCGCGCTGTAACTCGGAGAGGGCATCCGCCACCAGCACCGTCTGCATGAATTTCTTGGCCATGCCGACGTTGAAAAACGACCGCTCCTGTTTTTTATTCCCCATCTCAATCAGGCCCTTCCGCTGGTTGAAGGACACATTGGAGAGGGCGCGAATCGGGATCTGAAACGTCGGATCTTTCGACCTC
Organism: uncultured Nitrospira sp.; assembly: GCA_964570915.1. GTDB lineage: Bacteria > Nitrospirota > Nitrospiria > Nitrospirales > Nitrospiraceae > Nitrospira_D. The sequence goes on from CAZNBG010000008.1 coordinate 1,472, forward strand.
TCGGCCGCGTGAATCACGATGTCCGCCAAGCCCACCAGTTTCTTCTCGACTACAGTCGCCTTTTTTGTCTTCGTCGTCATGATGTCCTACTTGGGTTTGCGCGGAGAGACGGTCCTGGCCGGTTTGCGAGACTTCGCGCCTGGTTTCTTCTTCCCCCCGGACCCGCCGGCAAAGAGCGCCATCTGGTCTGGTTTCGTTTTCGCCTTCCGTAGCGACTTTTCCGATGTACTTGCTCGGTTGGATTTCTCTTTCGAAGCCCTCTGGTCTACCGACCGTGTGTCCCCCAGCAGATCCGGCTCGGCCGCTGGCGCCGCTGCATCCTGGTCGGCCTCGACCTGAGTGGCTAATTCAGTCTCGCCTTCGACTCCCTCCGCCGTAACGATAATCGAATGAGGCAACCCTTCAGGGCCTGCACCGGTCTTCCCCAGCGCTTCATCGGTTTTCTGACCGCCCGTGCGGGAGGTTGCAACCTTCTGGAGCTGTGCTTTCAGTTTTTCCTTCGGCAGCTTGCCGCCTTTCAACCTGTTACACGCCTCGACGACTTCTTCGATGTACAGCTCGAAAATATTCCGCCGCCGATATTCACTGGCCGCTCGCTCACGCCGACGAATGAAAAGTCCTAACCGCCTCCCGCACTCGCGAAGCGCCAGGGTGATTTCCTTTTGAATCTCGTCGTAATCGGCAATCGCTTCTTTAGATTCGCTCGTGAACGGGACCCACACCGAAGCCATATGAACGAAGATCACCATCGGCCCGGCCGGCAGGGCTCCGCGCGACTGCGTCAAACCGTAGTTTTTCCAGGTCGTACTCATGACGGCCTTGAATGTCGCGCAGGCCGATTGCTGGTATAGCAACGGCACCCGATTGGCGTAGCGGATCACACGGGCGAGTTCCGAATCTTCCTCCTCGTGTTCGCCCTCGGCTTTCGGCACGGCCGGTTGTTGCGGCTTGTTCTGATCCTGCGGTCGATTTCCGTAGGCAAGCCCTGCTTCGATGATGAATGGATTGCCACGATACACCGCCGGCGGCCGGCTGACGGCCGTATAAAACTCGCCTTTGATCTGCTTGTAGAGGCCCGAGAGAATGGCCTTTTCGCCGATCGGTGAAATGCAATTGGTCGGCGGCGCCATGATCTTGGTGTCCTGCAATGTCTTATAGAGCGTCTCGGCGGCAGGCCCTTTGAGGTCGCGAGGTTTTATACCAGGACGTATCTTCGCCGCCTTGCAGATCTCCTCCGCCATGGGGGAGGACACCCGGCAAAAATCACCCGCGAGAAAACCGGACAGTGAATGGCTCTTCGTGTCCTGCAACATCTTGAGCAACATACCGAACTCGATGCCGTATGGGTGCGGCTTGATTTCGCGAGGTTGCGGGGGCAGTTCGTGATAGGTGCGGGGATATTCTTTGGTCTCTCCTTCAGGTGTCTGATAGAGCAGTTTGACATGGGGATTGGCGATGGAGGTCTGTTCGAGCCATTCATCCACGGAGGCTCGGCCTTTCTGATACTTACCTTCAACTTCCAGTGAAACTTGGGTGCCCCGCGGCTGCTCCCAATCGATCTGTTTGTTCTCGTGAACCAGCGGCTCGTTTTTCTTCGTATCGATTTGGACTTCGAAGAAGTGGGCGGCGGCTTTGGGGCCGATACGGGAAATAATTTTGACCGGCTTCCCGGTGGTGAGCTGTCCGTACATTCCGGCGGCGGAGATGCCGATCCCCTGTTGCCCGCGGCTCATTCGCAACCGATGAAACTTGGACCCATAGAGCAGCTTCGCAAAAATTCTGGGAATCTGCTGGCGAACGATGCCGGGTCCGTTGTCGGTCACCGTGACGCGAAACCTGTTCGCTTGGCTGGGCGCCACCGGCTCTCCGTTCGAGACGACCTCCAACTTGACCGTCACGTCCGGAAGAATCCCGGCTTCCTCACAGGCGTCGAGCGCGTTATCGACCGCTTCCTTGACGCAGGTCAACAGCGCCTTGCGCGGATTGTCGAACCCGAGCAGATGCCGGTTCTTCGTAAAAAATTCCGAGACGGAGATCTCCCGCTGCCTCGCACCCATCTCAACCGCGGTCACCCGTTCTGCCTGCTTGGCAGTGGCTTTCTTCTTCGCGGTTGGTTCAGGAATCGACGGAGGAGCGGACGGTGTTGATTCAGTATGTGATGCGGATTCTTTCTTTGTTGCCATTCACCCTCTCATGAAACACCGGTTCACTGTTTGGTACCACAAAACTTTCGCGGAAACAATGGCACTAAACGGCTCCGTCACATAAGGCCATCTTCTGGGATCGCGTGCCTCGTTGAGAAGCACATGGACGGCAATCACGACCTCGTGATCACTGCCAGCCGGGTTTGTCGGAAGCCTCGTTATCGTCTGACGGAAGGATCCCGCAGATAATGGACCGGCTCCATAGTCTCCGTGGACCAGACGAGCATTTTCCAATCGAGCGTGGAGACGATCAAATACTTTCCATCGCTGGTCCAGTGAAGATGATAGGGAGTTTTCACGTGAAAGGTCTTCTTTTTGACTTGAGCAGAAAGATCCCACACGGAGAGATGTTCCCCAATACGGGTGGCAACCCATCGATACAGCGGATCGACGGCCATCGAGGTGCCCAATGCCACAGTCGGTCCGTTCTCGACTATTTCCGTGTCCCGCTTGGAGAAGGTGTCGAGGCTCGCCATGACGCCGTTGCGCTTGGTATCCCATACAGCGAGGGTTGAAACCTTCGAATCACCGGGGCGAGTGATCGTCGCGACAAAAGGACGTTTCCATCCAAGACCGGACCACACCTCCGGGAAGCCGACCGGTTGCTCAACTTCTCTCCAGGTCGTGATATTCCAGACGACACGACTGGTCCGTGATTCGGTCAAGAGATAGGGGCTTCCATCCACCAGACTCACACTTTCTACGACATCCCCTTGCGTCGCCCGCTTCTTGGCACAGCCTTTCGTATCGCAGGCCTGAGAGAAGCCGGTATGCACAAGTTCTTTCATCACTTCGCGCGTGGTGACATCCACCACAGAGACTTTCGGTTGTTCTCCTGCTACGACGAGAAAGCGATTGCCGGGAAGGAATTGCAGCACGTTGATCTGGCCTTGCTGGCTTGAACAGGGTGGAAACTCCCGCCAGGTTTGAGTTTCCCATAGCCGTACTTCTCCTTTGGTGGTGCCCATCGCCAGGATAAGGCCGTCGGCACTGAAGGCCGCCGCGGTTCCGGGGGAAGAGAGCACCATTTGACGCAAGAGCCTTCCTTGGCCCGGATCCCATATTTTGAGCTTGCCGTCATCACCGGTGGTGGCAAGGATATTTGCGCTGGGGGAACTTGCCACCGAGCGCACGGTCGACGCGTGGATGAAGGCCGGCGCCGCCCCTGCGGCAGAAGGCCCGAGAGAGTTCGCCGACGGGTCCACCGCCACGGTTTCCGGCACGACACGCTTGGCCAACACTTTCGCCTGAGGCTGGCTGGGGTCCAGCACGAGTTCCGGGGACCTGGTCTGTACATCCCATACCGATATCTTGCCGTCTACGTCCGGATTCTGGCCTCCTTGCATTCCGACCACGATTTTCGAGCCTGTCGGCGACCACCTGAGTAAGGAGACGCGTAGCCCCATGTTCCGGCAATCGCTTCCGCAGAGATCCGACAACATGGAACCGGTACGCAGATCCCAGATCTGTAACGTGTGGAAATACTCCGGTTGCCCGACCAAATAGTCTGCATCGACAGAAATATCGACGGCATACAGGTGGGTATGCGACCTGACGCCACGCTCTTGATCGGCATAGGTGAATTCAGTCAACGAGATCAGCTTGCCCGTATCGGTATCGAAAAGCGGATAACTCCATTCTCCGTTGCCCGCCACAAGTCGATGACCGTCACGTGAAAACACTCGAGGCGTGATAGACTCGCGAGCTCCTTCGGCGGCCGTCAGCGTGGCACGCGCATGCACGGACGCCTCTGCGGTGTCAATGAGCAGGATCGTGTTCCCGACACTCGCAGCCAAGGTTGAGCCGTTCGGTGAAAAGAGGAGATCGCGCGGCTCTCCGTCTTCGATGGTCAAGTCACGGATCGTTGTCCCAGTGAGGTCGTGCAGGTGAATGGTGTGGCCTTGTGCGATCGCCAGCATTTTCATATCGGACGACACGGCCACCGAAGGAACCTTTTTCTTTACATCCAGCGCGATATGTTTGAGCGGCACCAGCTTCTTGCCCAGCTGCCAGACAGAGACGGCGTCGTTGCCGTGACGGAGAACCATCCGATCGCTTTGGTTCGAATAGGCGAGCACACTATAGGGCTGCCGCGATTCTGCCGGAATAGTTGCCACTGAAGCTTGAGCTTTCCAATCGTAGATGATGACTTCGTTTCCCACACACATCACCCACCCGTCCTGCTTCAGGAGCATCACGTATTGGCATGCGGTGAGCGGGATTTTGGCAAGAAGTGTCTTGGTCTCGAGGTCCCATAAAACCAGATCACTCATCTGGACCAGGAAGAGACGCCCATCTTCGGAAAGCGCCGTAGGAGTCTTGGAGAGATAGGCATCCGCCTGCCGGATCGGTGGAGTCGAAGGGAGGATGGCGACCACCAACAAAATCTTCAACCAGCCCTTGTACCGCTCCCAACAACTCACGTTCGGTTCGCTCCAAGTAGAGTCACGAAAGAGATGCGGGGATCGTCTGATTCTCTGGGCCAGTCTCATGACAATGGCAAACCCCCTGATCTCCAGTTCAACCGACTTTCCCGAGATGATCTATCCAGAATGTGTTTGTTATCTGGCCTTTTGACCGATGAGTTGTTTCTGTTTGGCTGAGCTCTCTTTCAACTTTGCCTCTACACGCAGACCGCCTTTGGCCGTCGGAAGGATATCGGCAAAGTGATCAAGCCCTTGTTCGTCCTTCCACCGATGAACCGGAGCCTTGGTGGTCATGGGGGTTCCATCGAAGACTTGCCAGAAACTCGTCACGGTCGCTTGAGTAGGGTTCAACCCTCCTCCCGATGCCTGTTGAGCAAAGACGTCCTTGATCGAGGGAACAGATACCGTGGGAGCCGGTACGGGATATACCTGCGCTTGAGGTTGCACAGGCAAGGTCGGCCGGACCATGGCCTTCTTCGGCAATGCCGGTTGCGGTGCGGGCACCGCGCCGACAGAGGGTTTCTTTGGGGAGCCGGGAGGCGGTGTATCAGTTATATGGAAATTCCCTAGGTCATCGGTCCATTTATAGAGCTGCGCAGTTCCAAGAACCGGCCACAGGAGGACGCAACACATCGCGCTGAGGATGAAGACTCTCATGCTACCATGTCTCTGGGTCTACGGATGATGTCGCAATGGAACAAAGTATAGCAGGCGATCCCATTTATGCCTGGGCACACAAAGCGCGACCGGAACTCGGCCGAACCGAAAAAGAGGTAGCCACTTGGAGTAGAGAAGGAAGACCGGTAAGGGTGGGAGGAGCACGCACCTAACCGAGGACGATCAGGTACGGCGGAGATCTTGGGAGGATTTTAGGCTTCCCAGTACAAGCTGGTCCTGCACACCATCCTCACGCTTGACCCCCTTTTGAACCATATTCCCTCGGGGCGTTAACTCCCCCCACAAGTGTACGATAGGCTTCGCACAGAAGTGAGTCAAGAGGTATGGCATATTCGACTTGTCGTCATTCCTCATCTGGTGATTGCCTGAGGCCGATGGTATGGTGTGGATGCGCTTGTCGAAGAAGACATAGGGTCGTTGGAACCACTTCCGGAAAGGATGACAATGACAGCCGCACTCACGAGTCAGGATATACACGAAGCCTGGTCGGCATTGGCGCGAGACGTTCGAACCGCGGTGCTCTTGACGCTACGGAACGGACGGCCGTTTGGATCGCATGTGCCGTATGTGTTCGGGTCGGACTGGACCAGAGCATATCTGCACCTGAGCCGCCTGGCATTACATACTCAACATTTACTGACTGATCCCCGTCTTTCACTGTTTATCGCTGAGCCGGATGGACCGGGGAAAAATCCCCTGGCGTTGAGGCGCACGAATCTCCAGGGCGAAGCCGCGCCACTCACGCCCAATGCACCGACATATGATGGTATCAGAGAGCAGTACCTGGCACGGTTTCCACAGGCAGCACTCATGTTTGGCTTCGGTGATTTTGCCCTTTGGGAATTGCGATTTGAAGATGCCCATTTTGTGCTTGGCTTTGGCCAAGCCTTCGTCTCCACCGCCGCAACCCCGTCCAGATGGGTGCATCAAAAAGTGGAGCGCCTCGCTGCGAGGAAAGATTGATCTTCGGAAAAGCCGCGCTCGCTTAGAGACGCAGGCGGCTCAAACTACCGTCAACTATCTTCAAAAATCTCCCAGCGGATATTCCACATGCCATCAAAGATGGTGCCACATCCCTTGTGTCTATTGATTAACGGTGCGCTTCCACCACACTCAGTCAACAATCGCAGCTCCTGACTTCTTGTCGCCCCCTAAAGGAGGAATCTATACATCAGCACCTTCTCTAGACTTGTAGTCGTGTTAATCGGATTAGTAGAGTGGTCAGGTCTGTTTTCGGAAGAGAAAGAAGCGATGATGCGTTTGCCGGCTCCCTCTCATCGGATGACACAATTTGTCACAACCATGCTGTGTGTGTCGGCTGTCTGGTTCCTCACGTCCTGTGACACACTGAACCGGAATGCGACTTCGACCCATGCCTTTGAACCCACTTTGACATCCCCAACACCTCGATTTGTCCCGCATGAAGTGTTGGTCAAATTCAAGGATGGGATTTCACGGGAGAGGATCGCGTCCATCATACAGGATAACGGGATCGCCATTATCGCTGAAATCCAGCAGGGACGCCTCTATCACGTCCGAAAAAGACTTGGACGCGTATGACCTAAGACTCACTCAGCCATCGATTGGCTTTCTGACGGTGGGATAAACACTTCATTCAGATCGCTGAAGGAGCCGCCCGGCACCGGGCCGCCACTGATGACGTGAATGCGTCCTTTCGCTACTGCCGACCCGAGGCCATGTCGCCCCGTGGGCATCGGTGCCATAGCCTGCCACCTGTCACGCACCGAATCATAGACCTCGTTCTCACGGAATGTCCCCTCCGCTCCTTCACCGCCGAACACGTAGATGTTCGCATCAATCGCGGCGGCTGTGATGCCGCTGCGCGCAGTCGGGAGATCTGAGACGCGCATCCAGCGATCGGTGGCTGGTTCGTACATTTCCGTTATGGCGAGGTTCCGAGAATGGTCGCCATTCAATCGTCCACCGATTGCATAGATCTTTCCAGCGACGGTGGCCGTGGCGAGATGATCACGGGGTGTCGGGAGAGAGGCCGCCGTTGTCCAGACGTTGCGCACGGGATCATACACTTCGACCGCCGCGCTGTTGGCCTTCCGATCGTAGCCACCGATGGCATACAATTTTCCCTCCCACTCTGCAACAGATAATGCGCCTCGCGCGGTCGGCATGGGAGCGCGCTCAACCCAGGTATCCGTAACCTGATCATAGGCGTACACCGTCGCCACGGGGTTCCAGACGGTCAAGCCCGACTTGCTGTATCCCCCAATGACGTACAGTCGCCCGCCTGCAACCCCAATCCCGACATGGTGCAGGCCGACCGGCAGAGGCGCTTTAGAGGCCCATTGATCCATCGTGGGATCATAGGCTTCGACCGTGGGGGTGATCGCGAAACTCATCACATTGCCTAAACTCGGCTTTTCAAACCCACCGACCGTGTAGATCTTACCGTCCAACGCCGCGACGGCCACCTCCGTCCGCTTCGTCGGCATGGGTGCGGCCGTACGCCACACCCCACGATTCGCGTCAGCCTGTGCCGGTGGAGTAGAGATGGACAACGTGATGACAACGAGCCCGGCGAGCAACGACGCACATATCCGTCTCAGCTTCGACGAGAACCAACTGCGACGCGATGACGATCTGCTGTCGTATGGCATGAGACCATTTTAGACCCGATTGGGGGGGAAGAGCAGCCTGAGTAAACCCCGAGGAGCGCCGGTCTATCTTGCGACCCTCAATTCCAGCTCATCGCTGTTGCTGGAAATCCATTCGGTCTCCCGTTGTTCGTTGTCGCTAAAGCGCGTCCTGACGCGATACTCGAATCGCAATGTGCCGTCGTCCACGTAGTCATACTCAAAATGTCCGCGGTCGTCAGGAGATCGGAACGTGAACGTATCCGTGTAGCACAACGCATTGCTCGAATCCTTATAACGCATTTCGACCGTCAGGTCCTTCACTTGCTGAGCCAAAAAATCCACATGTTCCGGGCGCAGCATAATGATCCGATGGCCCTTCATATCGCCCCGTATGACAATGCGCTTCTCCAGTGTGTACGAAGTGGGCACCTGGGACACCGTGCCGTCCTTGTTGATCACCATCACGTTGTAGCCCACAATGCGCTTGTCCGGGTTCTCCATGGACACCATGAATTTCTGAACTTGCTTATTCGTTTCACTGAATTCGAAGGAGGCGTGTTCAAATACCTGATTGGGGTCGTCCTGATAGGCCACATCGACGAACACACGGCCCACCTTGGCCCAGTCAAGCACCGGGACGATTTCCAGTGTTCGCTTAGTTGGATAGGGATCCCGCAGCGTGATCTGCTCGGCATCGGAATCCTCCCACGGCATCTCGACATCCTTGTGGGTTCCGGATCGATAGATCACTTTGTAGCGGTAGCGCGTCTGTCCCGGATTCAGCACAAAGAACTTCCAGATGGCGCTCGCAGTATCCTGACTCAACACATAGGTATGGCCAATCTTGATACCGTTGGCTGAGTCGCTGTATTGAAGCTGCACCTCGATTTGCGCATACCGTTCCCATGGAAATGCAAGCGCGATAATAGGCACCTGAACGATGGCATAGAGCTCACGCGGATCGATTTCGATGGTTTCGCCAGTGATGGTCTGACGTGGGGACTCCAGCTTGACGGGTCGCTCGGTGCCGTCTCCTCCTCTAAAGTTCACCGTATAGTGAGCGGTGACCGGCCATCTCATGGCGCCGCCTTCGAGAGTACTGGACCATTCGCACACCTTCCTATCGGTTGCGCTATCGAGCACCACATTCTTGGTCTCGTCTCCATACGTCAAATTGACATTCAACGATCGGATCGAGTCTTCGGCAAACTCAGCCCGAGAGATGACAGTGACCTTGCGCTTCCCAAACCACGCATCGTCGGTATCGACGGAGATAATGAATCGCTCGAGATCCAAGCCCTGCTCCTTGATTACTCGGAATAGACCGTCCAGATGTCCTTGAAGATACATGCTCCGCCTGACGGTCGTCCGCTCGTTCATCCTGACGTTGAGTCGTTTTTGATCGACACGAGTCAGGTCGGTCTTGTTGTAGCGGAACACCGCCTGCTCCCAGGTGCCGCGCATATGGAGCAGTTGGATAATTCGGGCTGCCTTGTTACTATCCGACTCGCGCAGATCTCCCCGAGCCATTGGATCAAGACTGGGCTTGAAGAACGTCTCCGTGACCATATCCTGAACTTCGGCCACGGCTTGATCACGACCGAGAAGGAGTCCGCTCGCATCGTCACCTTCGGGGACAGAAGTATCCGCATCGATCCTGATGACTTGATTCTCGATCAGGTTGTCGACGATCTCGTCTATTCCCGATTGCGTGATGTACGGGATTCCCATCGTGAAGCGCTCGTCCAGGAGAGTCTGTACTCGATTCCAATTCACGTCGACCCGTACAGAATACGCCGGCCGCAGGCCCAGGAAATCGAGTGAATACACAACGCCGACCGGAGCCATCTCTCCCTGAAGAGCCTTTTGCAAGATTGTGACTTCGTCCGCTGAGAGCTGGACCGAAAAGGCCGCTTGATTATTTCCAAACAAGGCCGGCTTTGCGCTGTGATCGGACTTCAAGACAAGGCATGACGACAGGGCAACGCTCCCTAGAGGACCTGGCGATCCCGATACCGGTGGCGGCCCGGTCATCATGTCGACCCACATCAGTTTCACCGAACCGTCGACCAAGGAAACGGGCGAGAGGCGCGGCAGGCCCTTTAAGTCTTCGAGCTTCTTCAGTTCACGGCGAATCTCATCGAGGACGTCGGCCTCGTCTTGAGGATTGACGCGCAATCCCAACCGGACGGTCATATTCAGGAAACCAGCGCTCCCTGCCACCTCGCGAAATGTTATGAGCTGGACTTGAGGCCATACGCCTCCCGCACCATCCGACGTACCCACCGGTAAGGGCACGGTCGATTGGTAATACCAGCGCATCCGGTCTTCGTGGTCACGAAAGAGCAAGATCCCGTTGATGAGATGAAATGGCGGATTGAGATAGAGCATCCTCGGCTCCTTCCTCCCTTTCGGGGAAAGGGACACCGAAACCCCTTCCCCAACAGACTTTGATCACGATGACCCCTCAGTGGCCTGAACGACGGCCATGCTTAAACGCGCAAAACCGGATGACCCAACCCATAATTTCCTAAGGCCGATGTCGTTCACCGCGGCTCATTTCCGCCGATTGTACACACTTGCACTT
>CAZNBG010000008.1:11988-22631 GCA_964570915.1 uncultured Nitrospira sp.
CAGACCTTGATCACGATGACACATCAGTGGCCTGAACGCCGGCAATGCCTGACCGCGACCATCAGGATGACGAACCTCCTAAGGTCTGAAGGCCGAGGGCGTGCGCTCGGCTTCTTTGCAGCGAATGTCTGATCTTGCACATCCCGGTTGCTCAGCTATGATTTGTCTCAATTGAGGATTGGACGATGTATCCAATGCAGATCCGTACATGGGGTCCACCATGCGAATGTGTGCATTCCCTTCAGTTCGAGGAAACCATGTCGACACATCAGCCGTGATGTCGAACGGGATTTCCAGGTTCAACGTTTTCGATATCGTGACAGTGAAGTGGAGCACCTCTGGATCCGCTACCGTGGCCTGTCTCTGCCCCAACCATCCAAGCGCTTTTTCGGCAGCCATACGAACCTCTTCTTCAACAAGGTCTTTAATGCCCGTCGGCATCCCCTGTGGCGAGTGGCGAGTGCCAAGTGCCGAGTGAGCGTAACGTGTCCCGTGGTAAGAGCTCGATCCACGAGCGCACGAGCCTCAGCGACGGTTGAAAAAAGACGCAGCGAACGAACCTCGTGCCGGACGTCACCCGCAATGGTGGCCGAGAGTGGCACAGGGCTTGTGAACAGACCTCGATATTTCACGGTGAGGAGATGGGGAGTTCCATGAAGGGCACGGATCACGGACGCCTTGGCCGCGGCGTTCAGTCGCACATTGAAGATCGCCATGAACGATGGAAACCCGGATGTGGCAACCGACTGCAAGAGTTCGGACCGACCATTCTCACCCGTGACGACAAGGTCGGCACGACGCATCGTGACCGGACTGTGAATGAGTCGGACCATTGACGGAGTCAAACGGCGAGCAGGACATTCATCGACAATGTCGCGCCGGAGCGCATAAAGGATCTTCTCATCGGCACCCCATCGAGCGCCAAGTTGCAGGACGGCCGTATCCTCACACGCCAACAGACTCAAGGTCGGTCTACCCTGTGGGTCTCGCTCCGGACTTGGTTCGCCGGGAACATAATAAAAGGTGTCCGAACTGTCCGAACCTCCGTACAGGCCTTGGAGCCTGAAACTCGGGGAGTTCATAAACCCTCTCCTGACGTGTTAACCGTCAGCGCCTCGAAAAGTGAGCAGATCGTGATTGGCGAAGCGCATCATCTCAACGACTACGTGTTTCCTTGTAGGCACTTTACGTGCCCAACTTCTTTTGAGTGTCGCGGTGTATGTGTTTCTCTCCAAAGCCGTCTCTCAGACCTCAGGATTTGAGCTGTGGATTTGTGGTGAGCATGCGCGAGGGGAATCCTCGGCTTCTCTTCCTTGGTATCTGAGTAGATACACTGGAGAACAAAAGAGATACATCCTTCCCGACACCGATGCAGATAGTCTCCTTGCGACCATGGATGCAGGATACGAACGTGAGTGGGCGGACGCCCCGTGACGGGACAGGAAGCAGGATTTCACAGTGCTGAAGTGATCACGATCGTATTCATTCCAGGTTGATGCAAGCCGGCGACGCCGAACCCATGCGCCCATGGGTAGGTGTGCGCGTGCCTGACGGCTTATTCAAGCGTGGGTAGGGTTCGACTTCCTAGAGGGCGCCGTTGATTTCTGGATGAGGAAGGCCGATCTGACACTCTCTGTAGAGTTACTTGTCCTTGGCTCGACAAAGCAGACCGAAGGAGCTGCCCAGCGTGAGACCGCCGAAGAAGGTCAAGCCGAGGATGATGCCGAACAAAGACGGCGTGTGTCGCGCTTGCCGGCGGACATGCCGGCCGGCCTGTACACCAACGGTCGCTTCGCCACCAATCCAGGTGCACGGGTCGTCACTCTGTGTCTCAGTGCGAGTGTCCACAGGTTTCATGGGGTTCTCCCTTCATCAAGCGCAATACATTCCTCGATGAGCTGCTCCAATTCATCCATCTCTTGTTGCGGCACGTCGAGAAATCTGACGCCGAACGTCCGATCAAGACTCCACTGGACCCGCGCTTGTTCGATCACGATCGGGGTATCATCTCCCGGGAGAATGAGCTTCACGGCGATCTGATTTCCGGGTTGGACAACAAGAGAGCTTTCGATCCGGGCACCACCGAGTGAAAGATCCATGGTCTCCCCTTCGACCTCATGAGAGTTGGCCTTAATCAAGCTTTTGACCTGTGCGGAAACCCGACGGTGCCGACGCCGTTCCATGGAAAGTTAGCATACCCGTTTCGCCCACAAAAAGCACGCGGAACTCTTCCAAGTCACTGATTGTTCGAGTGTTCTCTTGCAAGTCGTCGAATCTTTTCGTAAGGTACGGCACGATGGATGGGTCTCGTCCGCACCAAATACTCTTCGCCTGCGCGAGCGGACTGCTGTTGCCTCTTTGTTTTCCAAAATTCGACCTGGGATTGCTGACCTGGGTTGTCCTGATTCCCCTTCATCTTGCGCTCGATCAATGTTCCAGACCGCGGGCTTTTTGGCTCGGCTGGCTCAGCGGGGTCGTCGGATTCACGGGGATCATGGCTTGGGTCGTCACGGCCATGACGACCTATGGCAAGGTGCCAGAGCCCATCAGCTATGCGATTCTATTGCTCCTGACCACCTATCTCGGACTGTACGTCGGGCTCTATAGCCTGGCCGTCATCTGGTTACGTGAACTGATCCCACGCTACGGGATCTTCTTTGCGCCATGTTTCTGGGTAGCGCTCGAACTGTTCCGCACCAATCTCCTCTCGGGCCTTCCCTGGTGTCTCCTGGGTTATTCGCAATACCAAGAGCTGGAATTGATTCAGGTGGCGGACCATACAGGAGTGTACGGAATTTCCTTCCTGATTGTGCTGGTGAATTTGTCTTTAGCGGAGCTTCTTTTGTGGATCATGCCGTTTTTCCGTGGATTTCACCCGGCCAAGCTCCCGTGGGAGTTACTCACAGCCGCGGCCGTCTGCATGGTGCTCTCATGGGTCTATAGTTCGGCGGTCCTGAGCGATAGAGAGCTGAAACAACCGAGAACCTCGATTACCGTGGGTGTGGTTCAACCGAATATCGATCAAGCCGTGAAGTGGGATGCGTCCTTTCGCGACGAGACGATGGAGCGGTTGGGCCGCCTGACGGCCCATCTGGGCACCCATACAGACTTGGTGGTGTGGCCTGAAGCCGCGACACCGTTTATCTTGGAGCGGGAAAAAGAGTATCAGTTGCAATTGATCGATTGGGCCCAACGCGCGCAAGCGCCGATTCTCCTCGGCAGTCCGGCCTTGAGATTTTACCCCGATCGCCGCCCCTATCTCTTGAACAGCGCCTACCTGCTGGGCCCGGACGGGACGCTGCTCGGCCGTTATGACAAGCAACATCTCGTGCCGTTCGGAGAATACATTCCTCTCAAATCATCGCTGCTGTTCTTTCTCGACAAACTCGTCGAGGGGATCGGAGATTTCGAAGCGGGCCCGGGGTCGACGACTCTTTCGTTCACTCCCAAGTCATGGAGCAAGGACGGTTCGCTCGGCGCCAGATCCGTCAAGTTTGGAGTGGCCATCTGCTACGAAGTGATCTTCCCGGATCTGGTCCGTCAGTTCGCCGCAAATGGCGCCAAGTTTCTGGTCACGATCACGAATGACGGATGGTTTGGGCCTTCCTCGGCGCCTGCGCAACACTTTGCCATGGTCGTCTTCCGTTCGGTGGAAAACCACTTGGCCTTCGCGCGCTCCGCCAACACCGGAATTTCCGGATTCGTCGATCCATTCGGGCAGATCATCCAAGCCACGCCGTTGTTTACCGAACAGTCGTCGTATGCGGCGATTCCTACCCGGCAAGCCCGCACGTTTTACAGCTATTACGGCGATGTGTTTGCCCATGCCTGTGTTATAATCTGCGCGCTTTTGTGCTTGTTCGGCTATTTCCGCACGAAGGAACCAGCCCTGACGGCGATCACACCGGCGTGACCGAAGAAGGAGGATCACGGTATGTTAGAAGAAGTGGAAATTCGTGTGCGGGCGCTTTCCGAACAGGTCTCTGAATTACGGGGGCATCTTTGACTTCGCCCACATGACCGCCGACTTGCAAGAACTTGAAGCGCAAATGGGCCAGCCCCATTTCTGGAGCGATACGCGCGCCGCCGCTGGGGTGAGCCGAAAAAAGGCGACCATCGAGCGTGAACTTGAGCAATGGCGAGAAATCGAGTCCAAAATGGGTGATTTGGGAGCTCTGCTGGAACTTGCCCATGAGACCGGCGATGCAAGTCTGGAGACCGAACTCGCTGCTGAACTGAATCACTTAGAACCGCGCCTGGCCACGCTGCGTGTCGAGCTCCTTCTCTCTGGCGAACTGGACCCCAGTAACGCCATCGTGGCGATTCATCCCGGCGCCGGCGGCACGGAGTCTCAAGATTGGGCCCAGATGCTCCTCCGTATGTATGTGCGGTGGGCGGAGCACAAGAAGTTCAAGGTGGACACGTTGGACCTGTTGCCCGGAGACGAAGCCGGCATCAAGAGCGTGACGGTCTCGATCACCGGACCTCATGCCTATGGATACCTGAAGGCCGAAGCCGGGGTCCATCGCTTGGTGCGCATTTCCCCGTTTGACTCCAACAAGCGGCGGCACACCTCCTTCGCGTCCGTCTTCGTGTATCCGGAGTTGAGCGAAGACATCGACGTCGTGGTCGAAGAGAAGGATCTCCGAATCGACACCTTTCGCTCGGGAGGAGCCGGGGGCCAGAACGTCAACAAGGTGGAAACCGCTATTCGCATTACCCACCTACCCAGCGGCATCGTCGTGCAATGCCAGAATGAACGCTCCCAGCTCCAGAATCGAAACGGCGCGATGAAGATCTTGAAAGCGCGCCTCTTCGAATTGGAGCAAAAGAAGAAAGAGGCGGAATTCAACGCAATCGTCGGCGAAAAGAAGGACATCGCGTGGGGCAGCCAAATCCGCTCATACGTGTTCCAGCCCTACCAAATGGTCAAGGATCACCGGACAGGCCATCAGAGCGGCAATGTTTCAGCCGTCATGGATGGCGACCTCGATGGATTCATCGAGGCCTATTTGAAGAAGAAACTCGGGAAAGGAAGCGATCAATTTGCACCGGTCAGTGAACCTGATGATGATCTGTAGCAGGATGCTGAAAAGGGCCGTCAGCTTCGTTCTCGCGTCGCTTAGAGACTCAACGTACGGCCCCGGGTACGCTTCGCCTCTTCGCTCGCTGCGGCCTTGCCGAACGACCTTTTTGACCATCCTGCTGGCTCCCGTATTCTTTGTGGCAGTCCTGAGCTCTACTTTTCTGATGGCGGGATGATGGATGAACTGAACGAGCAGCGGCAGCAGCGGATCAAGAAACTCGAGCTCCTTCGAGAAGCCGGTGTCGCGCCCTACGGCAGCCGCTTCGAGGTTAAGGATCGGGTCGGACAATTGCTCAAGCTGCACGGCGAAAAGACCAAGGAGACGTTGGAGCAGGAAAAGATCTCTTGCACGCTTGCGGGACGGATCGTCGCATTGCGGCGTTTCGGAAAGGCCGGGTTTGCGGTCTTACAAGACGGTGCCGACCGCCTCCAGGTCTACCTCAAAAAAGATCTCCTCTCGGAGCAAGCGTATACGGTCGTCGAGCAGCTCGATCTCGGCGACTGGATCGGTGTCACGGGAAGATTGTTCCGCACGAAGACAAATGAATTCACGGTCGAGGTCCATACCCTGACGTTTCTCAGCAAAGCCCTCCGCCCGCTCCCGGAAAAATGGCACGGCCTCACGGATGTTGAAACCCGGTATCGACAGCGCTACGTCGATCTGATCGCCAATCCTCAGGTCCACCAGATCTTTTCGACCAGAAGCCGCATCATCGCCGGTATCCGAGCGTTTCTCCTTGAACGAGGGTTCCTCGAGGTCGAAACCCCGATGATGCATCCGATTCCTGGGGGTGCGGCCGCCAAGCCGTTCGTCACGCACCATAACGCGCTCGACGTGGATCTCTACTTGCGTATCGCACCGGAGCTGTATTTGAAACGCCTGATCGTGGGCGGGTTTCCACGCGTGTTCGAGATCAACCGAAACTTTCGCAATGAAGGCATCTCGACGATACACAATCCCGAATTCACGATGCTGGAGTTCTACGTTTCCTATGCGGATTATCACGACCTGATCGCACTCACTGAAGAACTGATCTCGACCCTGGCCCAACACATTCTGGGGAAGACCGTCATTCCATACCAAGGCAACGAGATTGTGCTCACTTCCCCTTGGCGACGATGGTCCTATCACCAAGCCATTCTCGAAGTGAATGGCCTTGATGAGTCGGCACTGCGAGATCGCGAGCGCGCAGTGGCGGCAGCCAAACAGCTTCATGTGCCGGTGGACCCTAAGGCATCCCTGTTCACCATTGTGAATGAGATCTTCGAAGAAACCGTCGAGCCCAATCTCCGGCAGCCTACCTTCATCACGGACTATCCGATCGAAATTTCCCCGCTCGCGCGACGGAAGGATTCCGACCCGACTCTGACGGATCGTTTCGAGCTGTACATTGCCGGGCGGGAAATCGCGAATGCCTTTTCCGAGCTGAATGATCCGTTGGACCAACGCGAACGGTTCGAAGGTCAGGCCGCTCAGCGTGAGGCGGGCGATGAAGAAGCCCATCTCGTCGACGAAGATTTCCTTCGCGCCCTTGAATTCGGCATGCCGCCTACGGCTGGAGAAGGAATCGGGATCGACCGGTTGATCATGCTGTTCACCGATCAGGCTTCCATCCGGGATGTGGTCCTCTTCCCTCAGCTCCGGCCGGAGAAATAGTGGCGCTTCCCTATGAAATCTTCGTCGGGCTCCGTTACTTGCGCGCGAAGCGCCGCAATCGAACGATCTCGCTGAACACCTTCGTGTCGATCGCCGGCATCACGCTGGGCGTGGCGGCGCTCATCGGGACGGTCGGCATCATGACCGGCTTCCGGGAGGATATTCAGAGCAAGATTCTCGGCACCACCGCTCATATCATCGTCCAAGAGCGGATGAAAGAGAATATGACCGATTACGATCGCCTGATCGACAAGATCCAGCCGGTACCCGACGTGGTGGCGGCCACACCCTTTGTGCTCCGCCAAGTGCTCCTGACCACTCAATCCGGCGTGCAGGGAATCGTCCTTCGGGGGATCGATCCGAAACGGGAAGCCAACGTCACCGAACTCTCGAAGAACATCACGACTGGACATCTGTTCGATCTTCTCACACCGGTGAAAGTCACGCAGACTCCCGTCGATGACCCTGAAGGCGCCCCACGGGTCGTCGAAAAACCTGGCATTATTCTCGGCAAAGAACTGGCGCTCAGACTGGGCGTATTCGTCGGCGATACGGTCAATGTGGTGTCGCCCGTCGGTCCGGTCAGCGCGATGGGCATGGTGCCCAAGATCCGAACGTTCGCCGTGGTGGCCCTGTTCCATTCAGGGATGTATGAATACGACTCCTCGTTGGCATACATAGAACTTGGGGAGGCGCAGAAGTTTTTCAACATGGATACGGGTGTGTCCGGGATTGAAGTCAAAGTGACGGATGTGTTTCGGGCTGGAGAGATCGCCCGCAGTATCGAGCAGGAGCTGGGATTCAGTCATGGGGCCAGAGATTGGATGCAGATGAACCGCAACCTCTTCTCGGCGCTGAAGCTGGAGAAGACGATGATGTTTCTGCTCCTTGTCCTGATCACGATCGTGGCCTCGTTCAACATCGTCAGCACCCTGACGATGATCGTCACGGAGAAGCAAAAGGAAATCGCAATCCTCAAGGCGATGGGCGCGACGAAGCGCAGTATCCGACGCATTTTCATGCTGAACGGGTTGATCATCGGATTTGCCGGGACCGGCATTGGGATTCCCCTGGGCTATGCGTTTCTCTGGCTGATTCAGACGTTTTGGACGTTCGACCCGACCGTCTACTATATCTCGACGATTCCGGTTCATGTGCTGGCCGAAGATGTGTTACTCGTGGCCGGATCAGCCATCCTGATCAGTTTTGTGGCGACGGTCTATCCGGCCAATCAGGCCGCAAAGCTGGAGCCGGTCGCCGCGCTGCGTTACGAGTGAATGTCCTCCGTCATGCGTGGCGCCGATGGTGACATGGAGCGAAGACACTCGACGAACGTCGTATGATTAAAGTCGTGAACCTTCATAAATCCTTCTCGATGGGGTCCTACGAGCTACCCGTCCTCAATGGAATCAATCTTGAGATTCAACGGGGCGAGCTGGTGGCCATTGTCGGGGCCTCCGGAGCCGGCAAGAGCACCCTCCTGCATATTATTGGGACGCTTGATAAACCGACCAGTGGGACCATCACGTTCGATGGACAAGACCTGTTCCGAATGACGGAGGCTCAACAGGCCGAGTTCCGCAACCGACGGATAGGGTTTGTCTTTCAGTTTCATCACTTACTCGCCGAGTTCACCGCTCTGGAAAATGCCTGCATGCCGGCGCTCGTGCAACGCCGGGAGCCCACCTCCGTCAAGGCCGATGCCACTACTCTCCTCACGGAAGTTGGATTGGGGCATCGCCTTCATCACAAACCCGGAGAACTGTCCGGTGGGGAACAGCAACGGGTCGCCATGGCACGCGCGCTGATGCAGAATCCGGATTTGGTTCTGGCGGATGAACCGACCGGCAACCTTGACACACACAGCGGGGAAGGGCTGTTCGAGCTGATGCGTAACTTGAAAACAACGCGTGGAACCACGTTCGTGATCGTGACACATAACGACAAACTGTCCGCCCAGTCCGACCGTATTATCCACATGCAGGACGGACAAATCGTCTGACTTGATCGCAGATCGAACGCGCGACCTCCCTTCGCGCCCGCCCGGTTCCGGTATTTCTTGAGTATGTGCTCCGTCTTCCCTTCGCCAGGGAGGACCGTGCAAATCCTTGACGAACAACCATTCCTTCTCTAGACTCCCATGGCTGCGCGTTCGCGCGAGGACCCGACATGCAACGCTTACCATCCCTTCGCATAGCCGTGTTACTGATCACCGCTGCTTTGCCGTCCCATGTAGCCGCAGCGGAGTTTGTGATCTCGGGACCTCGGGCCATGGGCATGGGTGGAGCCGGTGTGGCCGTCACGACGAACGCCCTCGCGACGTATTGGAACCCCGCCGGATTGGCGATGACCCAAACCGTGGATATCCGTGTCCAGGGGGGAGGGATGGCATTCGATCGGCTCGGCCTGGGCCATGCGATTCATGACCTGGAGGACTTCAATACCAGCGATACCACTCCGGGTAATTTGTCGAGGGCTCAGGATATCGCCGATCGCATCAATCGGTCAGGCGCAGCGATCTCGGTCAATGGGTCCGCCGGGCTCTATGTGAAGGGACACCTTGGCGAACATGCGTTCGGATTCAACGTGTCCGACGTGGCCACCGGTGGCGGATTTGTCTCGACACCGGTCCAGGCGTCCCAACCAGGTGGAGCCGGCTCACCCATCACCGTGGCGGGCCAGATGGCGCTTCGCGGGCTCGAAGCCAGACAGTTAGCCTTCTCCTACGCCTATGCCTTTGCCGACAAGACCTTTTCAATCGGGATTACCGCAAAGGTGATCCAAGGTGCCGCGTACCGTGGTTCCACCGATCTTCAAGGCGGGAGCGGTGTCAGCACGACCGATCATTTCGGCAAACCGAACATCTCGACGACCTATGGAATCGACATAGGCGCGATCTATCGCCCATCGTCATGGATCAGGTTTGGGATCGTCGCGAAGGACATTAATAAACCGACCTTCGATGCTGCAGAGGGCGGGGAATTAAAATTGGAACCGCAGGTTCGGGCCGGCGTCGCGATCAACCCGTATTCCACACTGACATTGACGGCTGATGTGGATGCGACTTCGAACAAGACGTTCGTTCCGGGAGTGAAGAGTCAGCTCCTGAGCTTGGGGCTCGAACAAACGATCTTATCCGAGTTTCTTTCATTCAGAATCGGCACGTTCAAGAACATGCAAGATGCAGCCACGCCCTTCGTCCCTACGGCGGGACTAGGCGTGCGATGGTTCTCCTTCCGCGCGGACGCCGGAGGCGGGTATGACTTCCGTGAAAAGGGCGCTTTGGTTTCCGCTTCTATTTCATTCACATTCTAATGGTATACTAAAGCAATGTTATCTCGATCATGTGCACGTCTCGCATCCGTAATGGCTCTGGCCTTGGTGCTTGCAGGTTGCGGCGGCTTGCAGGAAGTGTGGGAAGGCCCCGGCGCACGAGTCTTTCGAGCGCAGAGCATCGCGGTGTTGCCGCCGATGGCGAGCCAATACGACAGCGCGCGCGAGGATATTCAGGATGTCTTGGCCGGAGCGCTCAATCGACAGGCCACCATCGAACGGGTCGTATCGCCAGAAAATGTGACCGATATTTTTCAGGCCTCAAAAGAGGCATTCGATTCGCTCGTGTTTTATTTCTCCCGCCTCGAGATGACCGGTCAATCCGATAAAGATTCGGCCATCAAGCTTGGGAAAGCGCTCAGCGTCGATTCCTTTTTGGTGGTCCGGGTCAATTCGTGGGAATACGTGCGGAAGGAAGGAGATAACGTTGGGCGGGTGGGATTGAGCCTGCGGCTCATCGATGCCGCGACCGGCACGACGGTCTGGAAAGCGCGCCATGAACGTTCCAGCAGCAACATCTTCGTCAAGCCAAGCCTCAAGGACAACGCCAAAGAGCCCGCCAACCAA
>CAZNBG010000009.1:0-21541 GCA_964570915.1 uncultured Nitrospira sp.
TGTGGCTTGCCTTGGCTTAGGTGAGAAAAAACAGGGAAGAAATCTGAAGGTCGGGGAATGGGCCGAGTCCTTCTCTCTGCTTCAGCGGTTTTCTTACTCGCACTCCTGGTCGTGACCGCTCCGACCGGCCATGAAGTTGCATCGAAGGATACGCAAATTGTTCACCAGCCTCCAGTCGTGGACGAAACCGGTCTTCGTACGCTGCAAGCGCGGTACAAGGGGCTCTCGAAACAACTGTCCCAGCTAATGCCCAACCAGCCATATATCTTGGTCGATACGGCCAGAAACCGGCTCTATGTGAAGCGCCAGGAAGAGGTGGTCCTCGATGCCATCGCTTCCACCGGGAGCGGAACGATTCTGGACAAACCCGGTGAAAGCAACAACCAGTGGATTTTCGACACACCGCGAGGAGAGTTTCTCGTTCAGTCGAAAGTGACGAACCCCACATGGATTAAACCTGATTGGGCGTTCGTCGAAGAAGGGCTTGTCGTACCGAAAAACCCCGCGGACCGTGCCGAGCAGGGGGTTCTGGGCGAGTATGCGCTGGGGTTCGGAAAGGGCTACTTTATCCACGGGACGCTCTATACTCGATTGTTGGGAAAAAACGTGACGCATGGCTGCATCAGGCTCAACGATAGCGATCTCAAAGGTGTCTACAAGCTCGCTCGAGTCGGGACACCGATCATGATCTTTTGAGCCCTCAAGAGAGCGCAGACACTACTCATGAACCTCTGCGCCATTCTCCTCCTTTTCTTAACCTTTGCGATACCAAGTTGGGGAAAGGACATCGAAGCCTTTCCCGATCTTAATCTCAACGATCCCATCAGCCTCAAAGAGGCCACGCGCGTCCTTGAAGAGGAACTCAAGCTGGCTGCTCGTCCTCAAACATATCTCCTGATCGACTTGGTCGTTGGTACGATTCACATCAAGAGTCGCGGCCTGGGGCTGCATCAGATGCCCATCGTTCAGTGGTCTGCCGGGTCACCCGAGGAATTGAAAGGCATTCATCGATTGGTGGCGCGGCCTCAAGTCGTCAGGCGCAAGATCGAACCGGGTGCGGGGGTCGAACAGGAACCCATCTCGTTGGCCGATATGCCTGTCGACTACGTGCTGTCGTTTGCTCCCGGGCTCACCGTCAGCGTGGTACCCGTGGCCGCCAAAGACAATTTTCTTCAGGGGATCGTCTTCCTTGGAAAAGCATGGTGGCGTCACCTCAAGAGTTGGAGTGGCGCTGCCGCCACGGACCAGTCATCAGCCACGGCTGCTCAGCTACAGGTGACGGTCTCAGTCGGTCACGCGCAGTCCTTAGCATGGTCGTTGGTTGACGGCATGGCGTTGGTCATTCGCCGCCCCAGCCGATAAATAGGAAGGCACACTATTGAGTCTGTGTTGCCTTTTGTGTACCGGCTCAATAAGATACGAAAGAGTTCCCCACCAACTCCACCACCGAGATTTCTTTGAAGAAGGAGGCCCATGTCTATGCGGTTGAATGACAAGCTTCCATCATCGTTCCAATCCGTGATTACCCCGGCCCTTGAAGCGCTGAGCCAGACTCCGGTCATTGACCGGTTATGGGCAAAGGATCATCGGCTCTGGAAGGATGATCCTAAGGAGATCAGCGACCGTCTTGGTTGGTTGGTGGTTCAGGATCAGATGCGGCAGCAGTTCGTTCAACTGCAACATTGTGTCTCAGCGGCAAAGGACATGAACATCAAGGATGTCGTGTTGCTGGGTATGGGGGGAAGCAGCCTGGGGCCGGAAGTGCTCCGCACCGTGTTTGGGTCGCAGAAGGGTGCGCCTCGTCTATGGGTGTTAGACTCGACCGTTCCAGGTTGGGTTCGACACGTGACTCAGTCAGTTTCCCTGTCGAAAGCGCTTTTTCTGGTCGCCAGCAAGTCCGGGGGAACGATCGAGGTCATGTCGCTTTTCAGCCATTTTCGGCAATTGGTATCAAAGGCAAAGGGCAATCACGGCGGAAAACAGTTTATCGCGATCACGGATCCAGGCACCGGCCTCGAAGCCTTGGCAAAGGAGCATGGATTTGGACAGATCTTTACCAATCCTGCGGATATCGGCGGACGCTATTCCGTTCTCTCACTCTTCGGCTTGGTTCCTGCCGCACTTCTAGGCCTCGATATCACTCGGCTCTTGGACAGGGCAGTCAACATGGCTGAGCGATGCCGAACGCAGGACAACGTTGAGACGAACCCTGGCGCCTATTTGGGAGCAGCCATGGGGAGTCTTGCGAAAAGCGGGCGTGATAAGGTGACGATCATCGCCTCACCATCCTTCTCCACCTTTGGCCTGTGGGTGGAGCAACTCCTTGCTGAAAGTACAGGGAAAGAGGGAACCGGCCTCATTCCTATTGCGCAGGAGCCGGTTCTGAGCCCACATGCGTATGGAACTGACCGATTCTTCGTCTATCTCAAACTCAAAGGAGAAAAGAACGGAACTCTTGATCAAGCGGTTCAGGCACTTGTCAAGGCTCAACATCCCGTACTCCAATTGGATCTCCAAGATCGATATGACTTGGGGGGTGAATTTTTTCGGTGGGAGTTTGCGACTGCCGTTGCCGGACACCTGCTCGGCATCCATCCCTTCGATCAGCCGAATGTTCAGGAGAGCAAGGACAACACCAATCGAGTCCTGGAAACGTTCCGATCGACTGGACGGATCCCGGAACAGATGAGCACCCATCCCAAGGATATCGCACAAGACCTGTCAGCTCATCTGCAGCCAAGCACATATGTTTCCATATTGGCCTATACCACCCCGTCACGTCCGTTCGACACGGCAGTGCGTCATCTCCGCCAAGTTCTGATGTCAGGACATCGGGTTGCCACGACGTTTGGATACGGACCCCGTTATCTCCACTCAACCGGACAACTGCACAAGGGCGGTCCTGCTACGGGCGTCTTTCTGGAATTGGTGGACCGAATGAAGCCGGACATGACGATCCCCGATAAACCGTTCTCGTTCGGAACGCTGGCGCAAGCGCAGGCAGCCGGTGATCTCGAATCCCTGCGCGCGCACCATCGCCATGCCGTTCGCGTTCAACTGGGGCCTGACCCAGCTGCCACGGTCAACCGAATCACAGCATCATTGAAGATGTCCGCCTCACCACGGCGTGGCACAGCTGACAAGAAGCGGCGTAGACCCGCGAGGCATTGACATGCCTGTCACTCCGGAAATTCACGTGTCGCGCAATGTTCAAGAGTGGGCGCAGGATGTAACGGCCTATCTCTTTTCCGTGAGCGAACAAGCGATTCAATCCACCGGTCGGTGTCTCATTGCACTTTCGGGAGGATCGACTCCGAAGACGCTCTACGGGATGTTACGCGAGCCTGCGTGGAAATCGCGTCTCAATTGGCCGCGACTCTTTTTCGTGTTCGGAGACGAGCGGTGCACGCCACCTGAACATCCCGAGAGCAACTTTGGGATGGCCCAGAGGGAACTGTTTCAGCCGTTGAACATTCATTCCGATCGTATCTATCGGATGAAGGGTGAATACCAAGACCCAACAGTCGCCGCACAAGAGTATGAGAGGCGGCTGCGAGAATTGACCGAATGTCCTGTTCCAGACTCCCCTCGCCTAGACGTGATCCTTCTCGGCCTCGGCGAAGACGGGCATACCGCATCGCTGTTTCCCGGAACAACGGCCTTACAGGAACAATCCAAGCTCGTCACGGTCGGCCATGCCCCCACAGGCATTCGACATCGCCTGACGTTGACCATGGGTGTTCTGAATCGAGCAGCTGTGGTAGTGTTCCTTGTAACCGGCCAAAGCAAAGCAGCGATGGTCCGCCGGGTCATCGAGTCTGAATCCGACGCCGATCGTTCCTTGCCGGCAACGAGGATTTCACCGGAATCGGGTCGACTCGTCTGGATGCTTGATCAAGCCGCAGCACAACAGCTCACAAAGCGATCGCACAGAGAGGGGATATGATTCTCGCGGGAGATATCGGCGGGACAAAGACGAATCTGGCGCTGTATGAGTGGACCACCGAGCGGGTGGAACCGTTGCGCCTGGAAAGTTTTCACAGTGGTGATTACCAATCTCTGGAAGACATTCTCGTAGAATTTCTCACACCGCCGAAGACACCGTCCTCTCTCGCATTGTCGGAAACCGAAGAAGGGAACCGGAGCGAAAAAGCGGACACTCCCCCATCTGAACCGGTAAGATTGGCGGCAGCCTGCTTCGGGGTCGCAGGACCGGTTATCGACAATCGTTGCCAAACAACGAATCTCCCCTGGGTGATTGACGGCCGGGCCATCGCCAAGCAGTTCGCTATCCCGCGTGTGCAGTTGCTCAATGATCTGGAATCCACCGCCTATGGCCTTCTGTGGTTGCGCCCCGACGAGCTGGAAGTGCTGAATGCGGGGAATCCGCCGAGTAAACGACAAGCATTGGCGCTCATTGCCGCCGGCACCGGACTGGGTGAAGGGATCTTGTTCTGGGACGGCAAAACCTATCGTCCGATGCCGTCCGAGGGAGGCCATACGGACTTTGCCCCGAACAATGATCAAGAAATCGAACTGCTTCGCTATCTCCGGAGCCAATATCTCCACGTGAGCTATGAGCGAATTCTGTCTGGTCCGGGCCTCCACGCGATGTATGAGTTTCTACGGGATACCAAGAAGAACGAGCCGACATGGCTGGCGGAAAAAATTAGAGCCGGGAATCCAGCCGCGGAGATTGCCCAAGCAGGATTGCAGGGACAAGCCGAGATTGCGACGCAAGCGTTGGATCTCTTCGCGTCGATTTATGGCGCAGAAGCCGGGAATCTCGCCTTAAAGGCGCTCTCGCACGATGGTGTGTATGTGGGCGGCGGGATTGCTCCCAAACTGATCAAGAAACTTCACGATGGGACGTTCATGAAAGCCTTCGTCAATAAAGGTCGGTACAAACGCCTGATGGGTCAGATGCCCGTGAAAGTGATCATGAACCAACAAACAGCCCTCATCGGTGCGGCCTCCGTCGCGGTCGCCCTTTCCCTCTCGTCCGCGTCATGAATCCCGAAGATCTAGACGGTCTCAAAAAAGCCGCAGCCCTCAAAGCGGTGGAATTCGTTCGCGATGGGATGATTGTCGGTCTAGGGACAGGATCAACTGCCAAGCATATGATCGTGGCATTGGGCGACCACGTCCGTGCCGGTATGAAGTTGCGGGGAGTACCAACGTCCCAAGAAACCGCCGCGCTCGCCAGGAAGGCGGGCATCCCTCTCATTGACACAGAACCCCGATGGGAGATCGACATCACCATCGACGGCGCAGATCAAGTGGACCCCAATTTCAACCTCATCAAAGGCGGCGGCGGGGCTCTCTTGAAAGAAAAGATTGTCGCGGCATCGGCGAAACAATTCATTGTCGTGGTCGACCACACCAAACAAGTCCCGATGTTGGGAGGATCGTTTCCCTTGCCCATCGAAGTCATTGCCTTCGGCTGGGGAAGTACCGCGCACGAAATAGAAGCGCTCACTAAAAGTCGTGTGGTCCTAAGGGAGACGAACGGGGCTCCGTTTAGAACCGAGTCTGGCAACCTCATTGTCGACGTCCATATGGACCGCATCGATCGACCTGGAGACCTGGAGATCGCGCTCAACGTAATTCCCGGTGTTGTGGAAACCGGTCTCTTCGTCTGCCGGACGAACGTCTTGATCGTCGGCACACCACAAGGTGTCCAAACCCTCTATGCCACTCGGAGGTGATGATTCACTCAACAGGCGAGAGATATTGCTGGATCTTTTTCGACAGGCCCGCTTCCTTCTGGCCCTTCCGATAGCGTATACGGTCCGCGTTCTATCAGAGTCACCCAGCGCCGCTGCAACCACGATCAGGCCGAAAGGTGAAGACATGAATCTTGACGACATTCCAGGCAGCAGTAATCCCTATCGACTCCCACGGCATGTTCTTCCCGCTCGCTATGACTTACGGCTTGAACCGGATCTCACAACGGGGACGTTTCAAGGCCAGGCGACTGTTGCGGTGTCCGTCAGCCAGACGACCCAGACAATCCTGTTGAATGCCGTCGATCTCGCCATTACGTCGGCTGTGGTTGAAGGTTCGAGCCGACAGCGGTTCGAGGCTTCCATCGAGTTAGAACCGTCGACCCAACGTGTCCGATTCTCTTTCAGGCAGCCCGTGACGCCAGGTGAATGGCGCCTGCACCTATCCTTTCATGGGAAACTGAACGATCAGCTCCGTGGGTTTTACCGCAGCACCTACAAAGATGCTTCAGGAGCCATCCAAACCCTGGCTGCCACGCAGTTCGAAGCCACCGACGCGCGCCGAGCCTTTCCCTGTTGGGACGAACCGGATTTCAAGGCGGTCTTCGCGACCACGCTCGTGGTCGACCCTCATCTGACGGCGATCTCAAACACGTCAGTCATGGCTGAATCCGTTGAAGGCCATAAGAAACTGGTACGGTTTGCCGACACCATCAAGATGTCGACCTACCTCGCGGCCTTCATCATTGGACCGATGGAAGCGACGAAGCCGGTCTTTGTCGGAAAGGCACCCCTTAGGCTTTGGACAGTGCCGGGGAAACAGTCGCTGACGCCGTTCGGGCATGAAATTGCCGCTGCGTCGTTGAAATTTTTTGAAGACTACTACGGCATCCCATATCCGGGCGACAAACTGGATTTGGTCGCTATCCCCGATTTTGCGTCCGGGGCAATGGAGAATTTCGGGGCTATCACGTTCCGTGAAACGGCGTTGCTGGTGGACCAACGGGCTGGAGCTCATGCCGAGCTCGAACGCGTGGCCGATGTGGTGGCCCATGAAAATGCCCACATGTGGTTCGGCGACTTGGTCACTATGTCCTGGTGGAACGGGCTCTGGTTGAACGAGGCCTTCGCGACGTTTATGGAGATGCTGGCGGTGGACACATGGAAGCCGGAATGGAAACGATGGGAGACATTCAGCGTCGCACGCGCAGCTGCATTCTCCGTCGATGGACTATTGAGCACGAGGCCGATCGAATATCCCGTGCATGCCCCGAAAGATGCCGATGCAATGTTCGATATTTTGACCTATGAAAAAGGTGCGTCGGTGCTTCGGATGCTGGAGCAGCATATCGGCTTCACCACATTCCGGGACGGTGTGCGGCAATATCTCCGCACCCATGCCTATGGCAATGCCGATACGAACGATCTGTGGACGGCTCTTGGCACAGTCGCCAACCAACCGGTTCCCGAGCTGATGAACGGCTGGATCTTTCAACCCGGCTTTCCTTTGGTGACGGCGGATGTGCGTGGTCAAGAATTGGTCCTCTCCCAACAACGATTCACGTACATATCCCGGGAACAATCTCCTGAGCAAATATGGCAGATCCCCCTCCAGATTCGGCTGTGCATCGGGGATCGAACGGAACATCGACGGGTGTTATTGACGGAACGGGAGACGAGCATCGGAATACCCGCAGGCGTCACGTCCGTGTTTGTCAATGAAGGAGGGCATGGATTTTATCGGGTCCGCCACCGCGATCCGCTTCTGCAGCAACTCCTCGATCAGGGCCTCGATCGTCTGGCGGCCATAGAACGGTTCGCCCTTGTCAGTGATGCGTGGGCCACGGCACAGGCCGGGGTTATGCCGCTCTCCGAGTATCTCCAGCTCACCGCCCGCTTCAAGAGTGAACGAGACAAAAACGTGTGGACCGTGTTGCTGGACTCATTGTCCTACTTGAATAGGCTCATCGCTTCAGAGGATCGAGCCACATTAGAAGCCTTTGTTGGCGAGCTCGTGGGGCCGGCTATGATCGATCTCGGATGGGATCCGCAGCCGAAAGAATCGGATCTCCTCCGGCAATTGCGAGGGGATCTGCTCGGCACGCTGGGCAAGTTGGGTAATGATTCCGCTACACAGGGCCAGGCGACGGAACGGTATCAGCGGTACCGCAAAGATCCGGCCACCGTCGACTCGAATGTTGTGCCTGCGCTTGTCGCCATTCTGGCTCATACAGGAGACGAAGCACGGTACGATGAATTCGTAGAACTCTATCGAACGGCGACGACTCCGCAAGAAGAGCGACGGTATCTTTTTTCGTTGGCCTCGTTTCGACACAAGGAATTACTTGCGCGTACGTTGGCCCGTACGATCAACGGCGAAATCCGTACACAAGATGCCCCTTTCGTCGTCGGCGCTCTGATGATGAGCGTGTATGGCCGTGAAGTCGCCTGGGATTTTGTGAAAGCCAACTGGGATCACATGGATCGCCTGTTCCCGAAACAAGGCCTCAGGCGTATGTGCGGGGGCATCGTCGGTCTCGCCACTCCGGAGCTCGAACAGGACGTGCGCATGTTCTTTACATCGCGCAAGATCGACCTAGGTGGGAAAACACTGGATCAGTATTTGGAACAACTCCGTATTGCCGTGGCCTTCCGGGAACGAGAAGGAAGCAGGCTTAAAGCTGTCCTCCTCGGTTCGCTAGAGACGTGAAGTGCGTGCCTGCGATCATCACCGGCCCATACCACTCCCTGACAATTCATGGTCGGCACGGTGGGGAGCTAGAGAATCAATGGCACTCACGATCGCACAAGCCTGTCACCCGTCTGCGCGGACAACATCTCACTCGTAGGAACATCGGCATGCACGGCCCGAAACATACCAAAGCGACACAGCCCTGCCCCAAATGCCAGACGCATTAATAGGAACGTGGGCACTTCTCGCAATGCCTTAAACAACCCGATCACGCCAAACCGAACAATTCCTGCTGGACGGACAATTCCCTGCCAGATGGAATCGAGCCATGAGGGTAAGGTTTCGGCAGTCCAATCCGCGGTGGTGACTTTACCCGCCACCAGTCCGGTTGCCTCCAGTAATTCGGAAAACCCTTCAATGCTGGCAAACGCTGGGTGAGACCACTGATCCAGCAGTTGCCGCATCACTGGCTTTTCCCAAAAATTGAGTGGAACCTGGCGATCGTCTCGCTGATTCCAATCGGCAACCAGCAGAATTCCCCCCGGTTTCAGCACGCGCAAGAGCTCTCGAGCAAATTGTGCCTTATCCGGCATGTGCGGTCCTGCCTCGACCGACCAGACCACATCAAAACTGGCATCGGGGAACGAAAGTGCCAGCGCATCATCGACCTGAAAGTGCGCATTCACCTCCGGGGAAGTCAGTTCTTGAGCACGTCTGACTTGCTGAGGGCTGATGGTGATTCCTGTAACCGCAAAACCATAATCCCGCGCCAGAATGCGACTGCTGCCGCCAATGCCACAACCCACATCTAACACTGTCGTACCGCAAGGAAGCTTGTCTAACCCACCCCAATGCACCATTTCATGCACAAAGTCTGACTTGGCTTTGAGAAAATCCTTTTTGCGCGGGGGAGAGCCATAATGTCCCAGATGTACATGTTCGCCCCAGTAGAACTCGAGAATACCGTCATTCGTCCAGTCATCATAGGAATTGGCGACAGAATCGGCAGACTGATATTTGCGGGGAAAGAGCAGGTACAGCACTAATCCAATCAGCAGAAAGCCCAGGAGAAGGACGATCGCCCATATGAACATGTTCATCATATCGAATGACTGAATAAACGCGATTTCATTAACATTCATGGACCATACAAAGAAGGTGACACAAGTAACCCAGAGACCACCCCGCCCCTTCTCTATTGATGTGCCAACAGAAGCGAAAAGTGGCGCAGATTAGCCATGGAAATGCTACTCAGTCAAGGCGAAGGGTATTGGAATCTCAAGCGACGCCCGATGAAAGCCATGCTCACCGGACCGGTCACCACCCTCCAGTGGTCATTCGTCCGCGACGATCAGCCACGTCCTTCAACCTTGCGACGAGCGGAGTCATGGGTGAGACCCAGATTCATACCCACATGTGTTATTCAGAATTGGGGGGACATCCTGAAAGCGGTTGGGTGGTAACGGTCTCCACCCATACGCATTTTCCCCCGTTGTCGGCGAGCCGTGAACATCGCTACAATCACCGGAAATCGTTTTGGGGTAAAACATGCCCGATCTGCGATGTCCGACGTGCCGGGCGAGGAAAATACGTCTCGCAGCGAGAACCACGCTGCCCGATGCCGTCCTGAGTGGTTTCACGATTTATCCTTTTCGCTGTCAGCTCTGCGGCAGGCGATTTCGAATATTTCTCGGCTGTCGGACGTCCAATCCGCGTCGAAGCTTTGAGCGTATCGGCGTATCCTTTCCGGTCTGGTTTAGGCCTCGCCAATCTTCCGTTTCCTCTGTAACAGCAGCGGAAGGAACCATCGACAACCTCTCGATTCGCGGATGCCGAATTCGTTGCGCCGCTCCGGTGACAATCGGTTCGCGACTCGAACTGGAGTTCCAGTACTCCGACAATTCGTTCCCGGTCACGATCGATGAGGCCATTGTACGATCCTCAATCGATGGCGCGATCGGCTTGCGCTTTACCCGACTCCATCGAGACGATGAGCGGCGCATTCGACACATCGTCGATGTGTGGTTGCCTGAAACTTTACCATCAGCCTAGTCGGCGCTTGCCAACGCCGCTGCCACAAC
Organism: uncultured Nitrospira sp.; assembly: GCA_964570915.1. GTDB lineage: Bacteria > Nitrospirota > Nitrospiria > Nitrospirales > Nitrospiraceae > Nitrospira_D. The sequence continues at coordinate 10,500 of CAZNBG010000009.1, forward strand.
TGCCTTGCCAAGCAGTTCTGGTCAGGTTCACACTTTTCTCGCGTGCTTCCCTCGAGCACACATCAAAGGCCGGATCATCCGATGGAGTAGATACAGTGACAGCATGTTCATAGTTGCCAGGAGCAGCAGTGCCGACTTGGACCAGAAAAGCGGCGGATCAACCAGGGGCGTGGTGTAGATGTAGAGGTCGCCATTCTGTTGGACCCGCCAGGGAATGCCGGGGACAAGATAATGGCTTGCATATCGATATTCCGCTTCACCCGTGACGATCTTGCCCAGTTCGCTGTCCAGCAGTGTGAGCCAGCCTCTACGGAACCGCGGAATGCCATGCGCGCCGAAAAACAACGTGTCGGCATCGGTGAGTTGCAATAACCGAACAGTGTTTGCCTTGTACGCCGAAAGATCGGCCCCTGGCGCAAAGGCGATGATTCCGCCGAGATGCTGATAGATGAAATCACCCGTGAAAACCTGATTGCGGGATTCGTCACGGAGAACCACCGATTCCGCGGTATGCCCAGGCAAGTTGAGTACAGTGAGTGTGCGCATTCCCAGATCGATCACGCCGCCATCGGCAATGACCCCCGCTAGCTTAAGCCTCCGACTCTCTCCACCGACTGATTCCCATGGGCTGATCGAATAGGTATCGCCGCTGGTGTTGGCACGAATTTCCGGGCGATCAATGAGCATAATGTCAGCAAAGGTAGCCGCGTCATAAATATGGTCATAATGAAAATGTGACAGGATCAGCGTGAGCGGTTGCTTTTGCACGTACTGCTCCGCCACCTCCCGCATGGAGCGGGAACCGGCGGGCCGTTCGCCGCTGCCAGCATCGAACATGATAGCCCGGGTATCACCGACGATGAGATAGGACGTGTTGTACTGGGAAGATTTTGGCTCGTTGATGGCAAAGGTCTGGGCGTCAATCGCTTCGACCGCATACCAGTCATCAATCATTACCGAAGCCGGGTCGTAGGTCTCTCCTTGTTTGATGTTGCCGAATACGTCCGCCGGTTCCACAATCCTGTCAAAGCACCCTGCAAGACTGAGACATACCCCCACTAAGGTCATGAGCGGCCAGCGACGCATCGCAATATCTACCGGACGCATCGAGGGTGGCTGTAAACACTGGATAAGGCCTATCACGGGAGATAATCATAGGCAATACGAACTAGGAACTCCATACCATCTCCATTACTCATGTCGCAGCACCGCCAATGGCGGCTGGCCGAGAATTCGGTAGGTACTGAGAAAGCCGACCAGCACGGTCAGGGTGATCGTCGCGATCACACCAATAGCCAGCACAGCTGGGTGAAGACTCCACGATAATTCAAACACCGTCTCCAAGACGGCCCAGGACAATGCGCTGGCCAGCGCGCTGCCAAGGAGCCCGCCCAAGGCTCCAAGCAAGGCGTACTCGACCGCAAACGAACTGGCGATCACGCTGCGTGTCGCTCCAAGGGCTTTGAGAATCACTGATTCGTACAGCCGGCGATAGCGCGTCGCTGCCAGGGCCGCCGCCATCACCAAACCTCCTGACAGGACACAGAACAGCGCCACGGCACGGATGGCGAGAGACAGTCGATCGAGCACCCTCGCAAAGCTGTCGAGGACGTCCCCGATGTTAATGGCCGTCACATTCGGGAATGTTGCCACCACTGCTTGCTGGAGCGGTACTTCCTCAGATGGAGCGACTCGAACGGTCGCCACGTAGGTGTGGGGAGCTCCGTCGAGGGCACCCGGGGAAAGGATCATGTAGAAGTTGGTGGAGAAGTTCCCCCATTCCACCCGGCGAATACTGCTGATCTCTCCAGTGATGGATGCGCCTTGTATGTCGAACTCCATCGCATCTCCGACCGTCAGACCGAGGTGCTTTGCAGCCTCTTCTTCGATCGAGATCAGAGGCTTGGTGAAGACTTGTCCCGGTGTCCACCACTCGCCCTGAACCACCTTGTTGTCTTTGGGGAGATCCCTGAGGAACGTGAGGACATACTCTCGTGTCAGATACCACTTTTTGCGCCGCTCTTCCTTCTCGGCGACCTTCTCACGTTGCGCGTCTTCCTCCGAGGTGGCCTCGAGTGTAACCGGTTCCCCCTTGAGAGTCGCGAGCCGCGAGCGCACCAACGGTGTCAACCGAGGGGTCGAGTCGCCGACTCGCTGATGTAAGAGGCGAAGAAACTCCTCGGTCTGATCCGGCTGAATATCAATGAAGAAAAACGTCGGGGAATCGGTCGGCCGATTCTCACCGACCTGTACGAGGAGTGACCGTTCGACCAGCGACACGGTCGTCACGACCATCACTCCGATCCCAATCGCGATCGTGATGCCCACCGCTTGGCTTCCCGGGCGCACCACATTCCCCAATGCTTGGCGAAGGACGAGACGCTCGGGGTGAGGCCATTTCTTGACCGCCGCTAGAACAGCGCGGGCTGACGCCCCCAACAGTAGAACTGCCGCTCCAAACGCCAGAATGAACAGCAGACCGACTTTCCAGGACTCCGCTTGCCATACCGATAAGAGCGCCAGTCCCAGGCCGATCCCGGCCGATACGATCGCCTTGACGTGGTCAAGCTCCCGCCAAGTCATCCACCACCGGCCCCTTCCCCGGCTTCGAGCCGGGGTAAGCGGAGCGACATCACGGCGAAAGATCCGAGCCGGTTTGACTTCACGGATCGTCAGCAGCGGCCACAGGGTAAAGAGCAGCGTGGACAGCATGCCTAAGGCCAGCCCCTTCGCAAGAGGAGCGAGGGCAATGTTCATCACGCCTTTCACGAATCCCAGCTGGTCGAGGAGGTCCGACGCCGTCAGAGCCGCGATGACCCAAGGAAGCCCCTGGTGGAGGAGGACGCCGATGATGAGGCCCACGAGGCTTCCGACCAGCCCAAGGATCATCGCCTGCAGCCCATAGGTCCGGATGATTGTCAGAGAATCCGCGCCTACTGTCTTCAGAACAGCAATCGTATTCAACTTTTCCCGCACAAAGGCATGAACCGAGGTTGCGACTCCCAGACCTCCCACAAACAGGGCCGTCAATCCGATCAAGCCCAAATACCGAGTCAGCTGTTCCAACGACTGCTTCAGTTGCGGTTGTGCGTCTTGGTATGTTGACACGCGGGCAGATTCAGGCGCCAGGCGTTGTCTCAATTGATAGAGCAGAGGCTCAGGCGCCATGTGGGCCGGGATTTTCAAGAGATAGCGCTCACGGATCCTGCTGCCCACTTTGATGAGCTCAGCCGCATCAAGCCCTTCTCGTGACATGAGGACGCGGGGACCAAGGTTGAAGGCGGTGGCCATGCGATCGGGTTCTGTCCTGACCACACCAGTGATGACGAACTGACCTTGGCCGATCTTGAGCCGGTCGCCGACGGCCAATCCCATCCTGATCAGAAGCGACTCCTGCACCACCACTCCGAAGCAGGTGCGCCCGGGGCAGCCGCGAGTTTGCTGGCGAAGGAGTTCGGCTAAGTTGCCGTTGGGTTCCAACCGTAGCGTGCCATACAGCGGGTACTCCGGTTCGACGGCTTTGAGCTCAACGATCTGTGTCGGTTGGCCGGCCGTGGAGGGTTCTGCCAGCGCCGCCATCGCGACCAGTTCGCTGACATGCGTGCGCGAGACTCCACGATCGCCCAACGAGTCTAAGATCGCCTGGCCATTCGGAGTGATCTGCCGCGATAACCGGATTTCCAGATCGCCGCCAAGCAAGCCCCGCGCTTCTTTAGTCACGGTGTGCTCAACTTGCATTCCGAAGAGGGAGACGCCCGTCAATGCGCCCACGCCAATGGCGATACAGACCAAGAAATACAGAAAATGTCGCCATGCCGCGCGTGTCTCACGCCATGCCATCTTGAACATGAAGGATGTCATGCGTTCGATTCGGAGACGGAATCGGAAGATGAACGCTCAACTGCGAACACCCGGTCCGAGCCAGGTACCCTCGTCGACAGGTCGTCAACAAATCCGGAATAGGAAGGCATGGTATCTGATTCCAAACGCCCATCGCGGAGCGAAAGCACTCGCCGCATCGAAGAAGCCAGCCTGGCATCATGCGTCACGAGCACAAGGGTGGTGCCGTGGTCGCGGTGGAGTGAGAGCAGCAACTCGATGACATGCGCGCCGGTTGAGCTGTCGAGGTTACCCGTCGGCTCATCGGCCAGCAGAATAGGTGGGCGGCAAGCAAAGGCACGGGCTACTGCCACCCGTTGCTGTTCTCCTCCCGACAGTTGGACTGGATAGTGACCCATACGGTCGGACAAGCCGACCGCGGCGAGCAGTTCTGCCGCTCGATCATCGGCTCGCCCCATTCCACTGAGCTCCAGCGGAACCGCCACATTCTCGATTGCTGTGAGAGTGGGGATGAGATGAAACGATTGGAAGATATAGCCCACCTTTTCGCGTCTGAATTTGGCCATTTGGCTCTCGGCCATGCCGGCAATATCCGTTCCATCCAGTTGGATGGAACCCGTCGTCGGCCGATCTAGGCCGGCCATCAAACCAAGTAATGTCGACTTTCCACTCCCCGATGGGCCCACGATTGCCACAGTCTGTTTGGCCGGAATTTCAAAAGAGATGCGGTCGAGGATCGAGACAGAACGCCCCGCCGCCGTTAAGACCATCGAAACATGTTTCACGTTGATCATTGCGATTCCTTTTTTGCCTTCAAAGTGAGACGACAGAGAATGATATTATACTGTACGGAGAAAGTGAGCGACTGTTGCGTGGCATCATGTTACGGGCAAAGCGATCTCTCCATATACTCGTGCCGCTGTCCATCATTCTTCTTGGGCTCTTCGTGACCGAAGGAGCTGCTTCCTCAGCCTTGGACACCAGGCCCCGCATCGTGGCCTTTGGAGATAGTCTCACGGCCGGACTCGGGGTACAAGGCGATGAGGCCTATCCCGCCCAACTGCAACGGCGGTTGGATCATCTGAACTATCAGTATCGGGTGATCAATGCCGGTGTGAGCGGTGACACCACGGCCGGAGGATTGCGTCGCGTGCCGTGGATACTTAACAACAAGCCTGAACTGGTGATTGTCGAATTAGGGGCGAACGATGGACTCCGAGGGCTCAGCGTCGATCAAACCAAAAACAATCTCCGCCAGATTGTTCAACGATTGTTGGAGGCCGGCGCCACTGTTGTCTTGGCCGGCATGAAACTGCCGCCAAATTATGGAAAGGACTACACGACGAGTTTCGAAGCCGTCTATCCGGCGATTGCCAGAGAATATCATCTTCCGTTGATTCCATTTTTCCTCGAGGGGGTGGGCGGTTCGTCGTCACTGAACCAAGCCGATGGCATCCATCCGACGAAGGAGGGTTATGAGATTATCGTTGAGCAAGTGGTTAAAATACTGAAGCCCGTGCTGAATGAGCGAAGGCAGAAATCTTAACGCGTCCCGAGGCAGAGTTGGCTGTGAGATTTCCCAATCGGCACTCGCGAGAAGTGAAACAAGACGGCCTACGGTTGGACAGGAGGGCGTGACTCGTTACGACTTCTTGAAAAACGTGTCATAGACGCCGTAGACGAGAATCACTCCGATCAAAAAATAGTATAGGCCAGTGATTCCGCTATAGTCCGGGGCTCCCTCTGGGGCATTGGCCAGCGCCGGCAAAGCTTGGATCAAGAGCGTCCCTGTTAGCAGACCGGTTCCTGAAAGTAGCTGTTTCATCTCTGTCTCCTCCAAATCTGATCACGCAAAAGAAGGCCGTATTCTACTGGACCTCAATTGGAAGGCGCAAGAGGCATCAGAACCGGGAGAGAGGTCTGCAAACGGTGGGGGAACAGAGCTATTGCAGAGGGGGAAGCTTGACTGCTGCTTTGAGTGCTTCCGCCACTTCCTTGAAGGAACCAGCGAGCTTATCGAACTGAGAACCCTTCTGAAGCATGTCGCGAGCAGCTGCCTGCATCTGTTCATCATAGCGGACGACCTCGGCAGTCAACTCACCCACTCGGGTGAACGTCTCTTTATACATTGCGATTTGGCGTTGAAGGTCCCGTGCTGTCGACTGCGCGGTTTCCATTTCCGCCTTCGCCGCCTGGAGTTGTTGAGTCAGATGCCCCATGTGCGCGTCATGACTGTGCATGTCGGCCTCCAGCTGACCAAAGGCCTCCTCACTTTCGCGGCGGTGCTCCTCAAGATGCCTGATGGCTCGAATCCATGTCGAGATCTCTCCGGGGCCGAGTTTGGGAGGCTCGGGAAGCCGATCTTGTTTCTCGATCGCGTTCGTCGCCGACTGCAGCCATTCCATCAGTTGCATGATTTCGTTCAGTTTTACGTCGACAGCAGGCGTTGGTATGGTGCGCGTCTTCCCATTAGTCGGAGGATCGACCTGTGGCAATGGCTTCAATTCCTTCGGGAAGCTTGGTTTGCGCGATTGTCGAGGTTGAGCCCATCGATGGTATCCCAGCAGGACCGCGATGCAATGGCGGCACATGGGCTCTTCTGCAGCGGTGCAGGAGCACTTTGAAATGAGATGGCCGTCTTTCAGCCGGATGGTTTGCTCGTACAGACCAGAATTTCCGATGACGGCCGAAGTGATCTGAGAGTCGTCGGCTTCCACGATACGGACGCGATTCTCCGTCAGATATTGATGACCGATTTGATAGGCGGAAGCTTCAGACACGGCCTTGATCATCTGAGGATCCAGCAACCCGAGCCGCTCCGCACTGCATGGAATCTTGTTTCGCATGTTCGACGCCCGAGACTCTCAGACGCTGAATGATGAGAATGATCGTCTCAGTGTGACGAGCGATCGAAATCCTGTCAAGCACTGACCACTTTTGGGTTGTTCTCGAACTATGGTGCAGTGGGACGCTCTGTGAGACGGGTCTACCGGCAGGGTTGGGAGGGCTGCCGCTTGCCCATCGGCGTCAGCCAAATATAGTCCGCAATGGGATCCCGCATCAGGGCACGCACTTCATCTGTCCGGCTTGCATCAAACGAAACCATATAAACGGTTGTCTGCTTGACAGCACCTCCGAGTCGTCTGGCGACCCGCTTCGGTACAGGGAGGTTGTATTGGACATGACCGCCACCGGTATAACTCACGATCATGCGACGGGCGCCATCCCCATCACGTCGGAGTTCTTTCTCTCTCATAACCAGCGTCTTGGCCATGCCCTCGTCACGAACCATCGAGGCTTCATACATCGTTCGGTAGTGCTCCTCGGTTCCTCCATGGCACCGCCGCAGCTGGTCGACAATCCTGTCTCGATAAACGGGGTCGTCGACAATCTCTTCTTGAAGTATTTCCCATCCGGCCCATTCCGGCTCTTGTTTGGCCTGGTCAAGCCCTAGTTTGACGACACGACGAACCAACGGTTTAGGTGGGTTCATTGCCCGGACTGATAAATGCCGGTCGCGAGCAAACGTCACCAATGGCGCATAGTCCTCAAACGCCCCCCCCCAATTCTGTTTCCAGCGTACCTGTTCCAAAAACTCGTTCGTAACGGGCTGAGTTGTTGAGACAAAGCCGTTCAGTGCTTGTTGGCCGTCCCAGCCGAACATCTCCATCCCGATGGTCGGTTCGATGCCATCAGCCACTAATTGCTCCAGCACTTTCAGTGCGGCTTGGATATGGAACGGATTGTGATGTTCCTCCCCGAGATACACAATGTCGTGACGTTCCAAGTCCTTGATCCAGTCCGAAAAAGTAAGGGTGCGACCGCTCTGAGTTTCGAGGATCTGCCAGGGTTGCCATTCGCCATCGCTACTGGAGCCTAGACCATGATGGCGTTCAACCGCACAGCCGATCGTGGATACCAGAAGGCAGGCCAGTAGGCCCAACGTGACGACAAACTTCCATCTGGGAGTGTCGACGAATACGAATCGTGTCCCCATCGAATCACTCCTACCATACCGATTGAGCGTGGACAAGCAGACTTGACGCTGGAGTTGGAAGACCACTATGCTTCCGACGAAGTCTCATTGACACCCTCACACACAAAGCCGACACGTTCCGATGAACCCCGACCCGCTCGCTGAATTCCGCCGCGTCGTGAGCCATCGTGCGCACCGTTTTCGCGGTCAATGGGAAGCATCGAAAAGGTTGATCGAAGGAACCGCGTTTCCCTCCACCATCGCGCGGCTTCGCCATACCATTCGGGGAACAGACCTTCCGGCCTCAGTGAAGGAATCCCTGTTGCGTCTTGTAGAACCGCAAGCAGCACGATCCGTTCAGGATCTCGACGGAGCGTGTCTGAAGTCCGTGACCGGCTTGCCCCCGGCCAAAGCGCTACGGGCACTCAGTATCTTTTTTGAATTAGTTCCCGCACCAGGCTCGAAATGGCCTCAGACCCGCATGTCAAGTGTGGAGATCGAAGCAGTCATCCGCGATATGAGGAACCCATTCGACCTCCTTCGTCGCGCAGATGTGGCTTCTCTGTTGGACATCGGGGCCGGTGATCTCTCTTTTGCCGAGGAAGTCGTCGATCTGTATGGGTCTGAGCTCAGGCAGCAGAACCGACAGTTTATTCTCCATTGTTTGGATCGACTTGACCCCCATTCGCGGCTGGGTGGGCCGCTCCATGCGAAACCGGAGAAGATCCAGCGGTTACAGCAAAAACAGGGGCTTTCGTTCTCCTTCTATAGCAATCAAAATATGTTCGACCTTGGGGATCTGGATGAACAGGAATTGCTGTCCCCTCGATATACCCTCGCCACCTGTTGGGCGCCGGCTACACCCACCTTTGCGTATGAACCGACGAGGCTCTCTCACGCCCTCATCACCCAGGAATTGGAGCGGACCAAAGGCGCATTTCGCCAGACGCGCTTTGGAAGGGAGCCTGCCCTGGAAGTTCAACATGGTGATCGCGCCCTGCTTTTTCCTCCTTGGAAGTTTGAGATTGTGGGGCCACGTGCTCTCTTGAACCTACTCGCCCATCGTGGATCCGTTTGCGTGCTGGGCTCAGTAGACGCTCAAGTATTCTGGGAACTCCTCGCGCAGCTGCTAGAGGATCCGCGCTATCGCCCGGCAGATGAACCGTTTACCGCCGTCAACCTGCCGAAGGTCTTCGGCAAAATATATGATGCGTTGGCCGGCCTGCCGGTCGGCGAGTCGATCGATCTAGCTGACTTGGCGGTCCTTCGCCATCAAGGCCAACCATCAAGTCCGTCTCTCGCACAGGATGGCTTGGACAGTGCTTTTCGGTATGTCCGTATCAGCCGAGGAGCGACCTTGCCGGGCACTCCCGCAAGCAGTACCGCCAGGAAGTTTTCCTCCATGATCGAAGAAGTTCCCCCATGGCTGGTCACACTTGTCCCGGCATAGAGTCTGGTCGAAGCAACTCGGCTGGACACCAGATCGTAGAGGCGCAAAAACACATGAATAATTGACCGTTTTTAGACCCTTTGTTAGACTTCGATCGTGTCCGATCACCGAGCAATTCCACAGCCACATCCAGCACGTTAGATCCAAGATGAATTCGACACAGACCATTCGGGCCATCCAGGAGAATATTGCCCGAGTTATCAAAGGCAAACCGCACGTCATCGAGATGAGCATCGTTGCCCTCCTGGCGCGGGGGCATCTCCTCATCGAGGATGTCCCGGGGGTTGGAAAAACAACGCTCGCTCATAGCCTCGCGCGGTCGCTCGATTGCTCCTTCAAACGCATTCAGTTCACGAGCGATCTGCTCCCGTCCGATATCGTGGGTGTCTCCATTTTCAACCGCCAGAAGCAAGCCTTTGAGTTCATCCCCGGTCCGATTTTCGCCAATGTCGTGCTGGCGGATGAAATTAATCGAACGACGCCGAAAACGCAGAGTAGTCTCTTGGAAGCGATGAGCGAGGCGCAGATTTCGTTCGACAACAAAACCTATCCCCTACGCCAACCGTTCATGGTTATCGCAACGCAGAATCCCGCTGAATACCATGGGACATTTCCGCTTCCCGAGTCGCAGCTCGACCGATTCTTGATGCGGCTCCGCATCGGCTATCCATCGCACGACGAAGAAAAGAAGGTCCTTGATCGACCCCAATCCCTTCACCCGGCCGAAGAGCTTCAACCACTGCTCACGGCACAGGATGTTCTTCTGCTCCAGGACCAAGTTGATCAGGTTCTCATGGAAGAGAGCATCACGGACTATCTCCTGACTATTGTCCAAAGTACCAGGCAGTCGGAGTTGTTGTCCTTGGGGGTGAGTACACGAGGAGCCCTGGCGCTGAGTCGGGCTGCCAAGGCCTTGTCGCTTGTTCGCGGTCGGACCTATTGCTTGCCGGATGATATCAAGGAACTTGCTCCCGTCGTGCTTTCTCACCGCATCATGGTCGCGTGCACGCAGGGTCTGCGCCAGCGAAGTTTTGAGCAGGCCGAGCGAATCATCCAGGATTTAGTCGAGTCGATTCCTGTCCCGGTCTAGGTCTATCCGGAAGTCTGCCGGTCGGCGTGGAGCTGATGGTACATGCCGCTTCAATCTCCATCCTTCGTTCGGCGAATGTTTCGCCACCGCTCAACGCGGGTCACCTCGGTGGGCATCCAATTCTTGATCTTCACCCTCGCCATCGGCGCCGCCGCCATCAATACCGGGAACAACCTTTTCTATCTTCTGCTTGCCATGATGTTGAGCCTCATTTTGGTCTCGGGAAGCGTGGCGGAGTACTGTCTGCGACGGCTGGAATTCCACCGTCATCTTCCCGATCTCCTTTTTGTGAATGAGCCGGTGACTGCCACTCTGGTGGTGAAAAACCGAGACTCGAGGCTCTCCAGCTTTTCCTTGAAAGTGTTTGATGTCAGCGATGGTCGTGATCTGGATCGCGGTGTCGAGGTTCGTCAACTCCCTCCGGGCAGTAGCGGGCTGTTGTCGTATCCCTTGATCGCCACACGCCGCGGCAGGCTTCGACTGGAGGGCGTCCGCATCGCTACGGAGTTTCCATTCGGGCTCTTCCTGAAAAAAGCCTTCTATCCGATCGAAGGGACCGTCGTCGCCTGTCCGGAGCTCAAACCGCTTGACGAAAATTTGTTACGAGGTCTCCAGTCCTCGGGGCAAGAACAGAGCGTCCATCGCCGAGGCTACGGCAATGATTTGCACAATCTACGGCTGTATCA
>CAZNBG010000010.1:0-21397 GCA_964570915.1 uncultured Nitrospira sp.
TCCATACTCTGCATGCGCCTGACCCACGGCAATCGAGGGGAGTATGACTACTGCTGCAATCGCAAGTCAATTATGCACGGGCGCACAGAAAGTCAATGGGGCCCGATATGGGTTCCTTCATTCTTCGCAGGAGAGGATGACGAGGCAAGCCAAGCCCGTGACGGAAACGCCGTCGTACAAAGCAGAGCCGAACCGATTCATTGACGATCCCTCGATCACGTTCGTATGATTCCTCTTCTATGTCGGACCGGCGCGAACATGGGCAGGCAAACCTCACTGTGCTCGCTGTACTGGTCGGCCTCATCGTGACCGGGGTATGGATATGGAAACGGTTATCGGCTGACACACAGGACTTTATTATCGATCAGGCCGTGCCGATGGCTGCGATCGGTTTGGTGCTTGCCGTGTTGCTGTTCGTTCTTGTAAGAGCGCTCCGTCGCCGTCGCACGAACGTGCAGGAGCGAACCAGGCTCCTGAGGCTGTTCGAGCAAGAAAGCGCCCGAGATAAACGGCTCGACCTTGCTTTTGCCTTGCTTGAACTCAACGAGTACCGACCCGATGGGCTTGAGTCAGCCGTCCCTGCGTTAAAGGAGCTGTTGGCCACGACCTTAGAGCGAGCACTGGGGGATAAGCAGCATCGCATCAGAGGGATGGCGGCCAGCCATTTGGGCGCGTTGAGGGATCTGTCGGTGGTACCGCTACTGGTCAAAGCACTGGAAGATGACCATGCGTACGTACGTTCCTGCGCAGCCTTGGGGCTGGGACGTCTACGGGCAGCCGAGACACGCGAACGCCTGAAGATGGTCATGGAACATGACTGGGACCAAACTGTCAGAAGTCGAGCCAGGGAAGCACTAGAACAGATGCGGGAGTGAAGGTTTAGGGATGCCGGGTCGTGGTCTGTTCCTAAGCCCACTCAATCACGGCAATCTCAGGTCTGCAGTTGAAACGAAACGGAAGGAAGGACCAACCTATCCCCCGGTTGACGTACAGCCTGTGTCGGCCAGATTCGTGCCAGCCGGCCACGCGGCTGTTGCACCCAGGAGGAAGCCAAAAGATTGGTATTCCCGGCACTCTCCACTGTCCCCCATGACTGTGTCCGCAGAGAATCAAGTCGACGGCATGATGTGCTTCGATTTGGTCCAGGATGTTCGGTGCATGGGCCAGTAACAACGTAACGCGACGGTTGTTTCCAGGAGGGATACATCGAAGATCGGCACGATGGAGCGAAGGATCATCGACACCGACGATCGCCAGCTCTCCCCTGCCCGTTGAAACAATAGCGCTTTGGTTTACCAGCAACGTGATCTTGTGCCGATCGGCCAGTTCAGCATATTGTGCCACCGGCACCCCGCTGTAATGGTCATGATTGCCCAACGTCACGTACACGGGTGCGACGGCGCGCAGTTGTTCGAGAAAGCGAAAGAGAGGGGGCAGGCCTTCGGGTACGTTGAGCAGATCTCCGGTGATGAAAATCCAATCAGGGGCAAGCTTTTTCACGGTTTCGACTATACCATCATGCCGCGGGTGATATCGGTCGAGGTGCAGATCCGTGAGATGGACGGCACGATGGCCGGCCAGAGAAGGATGTGAATGGGTGAGATGGGAGACTTCGTGATCAGATAAACCCCATTCCCAATGAGGGAGGAGACTGAAGAGTCGATAGAGTGGCTCGCTGAGGCAATAGCCGACGAATGATCGCACGCGATCAGGCCATGACATTGCTCGTCGCCGGCTCATGTCCCAACTCGTGATTGGTCTGATCGCTCCCGCATGGATTACACAAGTATATCATGAGCCTTCTTCCCGACAGACGTGGCGATAGAATTCGGCACAGAGCGGTTCTTTCAACGCGCGTGGTTGTGTGATGCGAGCGATCGACCCATTTCTCACAAGCAACATTCCTGGAATCGGCGGACAAATCCGCGCCGCGCCCGAAGACTTTCAAGTCGAAGAGCGGCCGCTCTATCTCCCATGCGGGGAGGGAGAACATCTGTACGTCGCGATGACGAAGCGGAACCTTTCCACACCGGATCTCGTCCGCCGACTCTCGTCTTCATTGGGGATCAAGGCACAGGCTATCGGTGTTGCGGGCCTCAAGGACGCACGGGCGGTCACCACACAGATGGTATCCCTCCAAGGAATCGCGTCAGACCAAGTCTCCAACTTGAAGATCGATGACACACTCCTGAGCCTACGGATCCTCGGACGCCATCGTAACCGCCTGCGGACCGGTCACCACGCGGGGAACCATTTTCGACTCGTTGTACGCGATGTCGCCGACTACGCCGCTGAAACCGTACCGGCCATCCTGCGTCAACTAGCCGCGCGTGGTGTGCCCAACTACTTCGGGCCACAGCGGCAAGGGAAAGCCGGTGACAATTACCAAGTCGGAGCCGCGCTTCTCCACGATGCGCGTCGGCGTGAGAAGATGAATCGACGTACCCGCATTTGGTATCTCAACGCCTATCAATCGTTTCTGTTCAATCGGATGGTGGCGCATCGAATCGATCAGATCGACCGACTCTTCGTCGGCGACTGGGCCATGAAGTTGGAAAACGGCGCCTGTTTCCATGTCGGCAATGCCGAAAATGAGCAACCACGGGCGGACCGTTTTGAGATCAGCCCCACAGGAATTCTCTTTGGATCACGGGTGTCCTGGGCAACTGATGAACCGGGTAAGGCCGAGGAAGCCGTCATTGCAGAGGCAGGCACGACCAAAGATGCCCTCATCGCCGCCGCAAAGGCCTGCGGATTCCGTGGCGAACGCCGCGCGCTACGCGTCCCGCTTACCGAACTGGAATGGTCGCTGAGTGGGGACGTCCTCACCCTCGCCTTCAGCCTGCCTCCGGGCGCCTATGCCACGAGCGTACTCAGAGAGCTGATGAAAGTATCGCCAACGGCTCCTTAGCTCCCAATCCTCATTTTCTTTCTCCAACACAACCGGGTGGTACAATAGGCTCACAAGCCGAGAGTGGGACTATGAACCAGTACCAGGAAAGCGTGTTCCTTCAAGGGCATATCATCGATTCTCTCGTACTGGCGAAGGTGCTGGATCTCATCCTGATGATGGGGGGTACCTTTGATCTGGAGGAGGTTCATATCGGAAAGACTAGGGAAGAACCCTCTCGCGCGCTCATTCGGATTCGAACCGCATCGAAAGCGCTCTTGGTCGATATTCTGAAGGCGATTCAACCACACGGCGCTTCGGTCAAGCAGGAAGCGGACTGCCGGACCGAGGGCGCGCCCGCCGACGGGGTGTTCCCCGAGGACTTCTATGCCACCACGCATTTACCCACCCAGATCCGGTTCAATGGTCGATGGTTGGACGTGGATCGTATCGAGATGGATCTGGCGATTCTGGTCAACGAAGAAGGCTCTGCGGCACAGACCCTTTCTATGGGCGAAGTTCGTCGGGGAGATCGAGTCGTCGTGGGTCGCGAAGGCGTCCGTGTCATTCCCCTGCAACGTCCACCCGAACGGGATGTTTTCGGATTCATGGAGTCGCAGGTGTCGGCCGAACGCCCGCACGGCCATATTATCGCCGACATCGCCGCGCGGATGCGTCAGCTGCGGGAGCGCCACAGGCGAGGGCAGCCGGAGTCAAAGGTCCTGCTCGCGGGCGGACCCGCGATCATTCATGCGGGCGGACGAGACGCGTTGGCGTGGCTCATCGAGGAAGGATTCGTGCACATCCTGTTCTGCGGGAATGCGCTCGCGGCTCACGACATGGAAGCGGACTTGTACGGAACCTCGTTGGGGTATGGGCTGACTGCGGGACGTGCGATCCCTCATGGTCATGAACACCATTTGCGGACGATCAACCGGATTCGGACGATCGGCAGTATTGAAGCGGCGGTCACCTCTGGCGTCATCAAGCAGGGCATCATGGCGGCCTGTGTCCGGCGAGGGATCCCGGTCGTGATGGCGGGAACGATCCGCGACGACGGCCCGCTTCCCGGTGTGATTACGGATTCCGTCCGCGCGCAACGCGCCATGCGCGCCGCAGTGCCCGGTGTCGGGCTGGCGTTGCTGGTCGCATCCACGCTGCATGCCGTGGCAACCGGCAATCTCTTGCCGGCAACGGTTCCGACCGTCTGTGTGGACGTGAATCCCTCCGTGCCGACCAAGCTCGCCGATCGTGGGAGTTTTCAGGCTGTGGGGCTCGTGATGGACGCGGCGTCGTTTCTATCCGAGTTGGCCGGACTCCTAGGACGGACGACATGAACCGCCTGCTCGTATGCCCTCCGGATTTTTTCGGAGTTGAGTATGAGATCAACCCCTGGATGCGGCTCAGCAATCGGGTGAATCACCGACAGGCGATGTTGCAGTGGCAGGCGCTCATGCAGGTCTTCGAAAAGGATGTGGGTGTTGCGCTCGAGCGCATGACCCCGGTTGCCGGGCTGCCGGACTTGGTGTTTACGGCCAATGCCGGTGTCGTCGTGGGACACAGGGCGGTGGTGAGCCGATTCCGTTACCCTCAACGGCAACGAGAAGAGGCGTATTTCGAGCATTGGTTTCGTGGACACGCCTACGACGTTATCACGCTCGAGGAGGGACTCTTCTTTGAAGGCGCGGGAGATCTCCTGGGTTTTCCGGAATGTTGGTTCGGGGGGTATCGTCAACGATCGGACATTCGTGCATTCACGGTCTTGAGCGAACACTTTCATCGGGAGATTATCCCCCTTGAACTCGTCGATCCTCGCTTCTACCACCTCGATACCTGTTTCTGTCCGCTAAGCGGAGGCGAACTCCTGTACTTTGAATCCGCATTCGACGTCTATGGCCGGACGGCAATTGCTGAACGCGTTCCTGACCGCCTCCGTCTAACTGTTCCGGAAGTTGAAGCCTTGAAGTTCGCGTGCAATGCCGTCTGCATCGGAAAACATGTCGTTCTCCCAACCGACTGTCCCACCACTCAGACTTGGCTCCGCAGAAAAGGCTATGAAATTCACCAGGTTCAGCTCGATGAATTCATGAAATCCGGTGGCTCGGCCAAATGTCTCACATTGGCTCTCGACTAGTGCCCGTCATTCATCCATGGTCAACCGGAGGAGGCGGTTCTTCCCCATGCTGAAGGCCCCTGACGAATGATGATTGACGCACTTATTTCTTCCGAAACAGGAATGCTCCGTAGAGGCCGGCAATCGCAATCGTGACCAGCTCAATAGTCAGAAGCATGCGGCTCACGACGGCTTCCGGCGCGGGTGGAGAAAGGATGAAATACATGCCGAGAAACTCAGGCGTCTGAGTCAGTGGTGTCTCCCATGGAGGGAACAACACGGCGACAATCAGGAACACGACCATTCCGTAGAGCACCGGGAGATTGAGTTGTTCCGGCACAGGAGCATTGGAACGAGAAGCCGCTGGAGCGTCTGTTCCTCCGTCGAGCCGCTGCCCGCATTGGGTACAAAAACGGTTGATCTCCGGCTGCGACCGGCTGCAGGCAGGACAGATTTGCATAACACATGTGGAAGAGAGCGATGGTGAGGGGAGCTTACACGAAACGCGATGACAATTCCTAGTTCAGGGACCCATACCATGAAAGCGGCTTAGAAATGATAGCCGACACCGAATGAAACGAAGTGCATGGTATAGGTGGCATTCATCCCGAAGAAGAATGGGAAGAGGTCAGGGTTGTCGTCGAAATGAAAGCGTGTATAGTTAAACTTCCATTCCGCGAATGCAGTGACGTGTCTGGTCACATAGTATTCGAAACCAGCTTTAACGTTTACTCCAATTTTTGCATTGTCTGAGGTCGACGCAGGGGAGTCCGGCGCAACTCCTTCTCCTTTAATCCGAGCGAAAAATATTCCGGGGCCCACGCCTATGTACGGCTGTATACGGGTGTGCGGGTAACGAAACATGAGGTTGAATGGGGCGACGGTCAAGACACGCAGATAGGCTCCTTGAAGGTTCGCCGTCGGAATTACTCCCGGAAAAGTTGGGTTTTGAAAAGTATGCCTTTGTTGTTCGATATGTGGGGTTGAGTGAAACACTTCCGCTTCAAGACCAAACCAGCGAACGGAATCAAAGTAATGTCCGACTTTCCCGCCGAACATGAATGAAGAGGATAGATCGAGATCGCTATGGGTCGTTCCTGCTAGAAAAAACGAGGAATTAATGTCGACGCTCGTGAGCCCTCCGCCGACCGGCAGTGCGACCCCTAATTGTCCAGCGAGATAGGTTTCGGCATACGTGTGAGACACACTCAGCACCAGCACGATAAACACGTGCAGCACGGTGCTTGTGATCCATGCAGAGCAACGGTGCTTCATGGACATCCTCGGGATTGCGTATCGTCTATCCTGTCCTCTATCCTATGGCTCGAAGCTGCAATTGCGAAATCATTTCTGAAATCTCGACGAAGGAAGAGCACGCCGCATGTCACCTCTATGGCGCACACGGGGCCGAGAGTGAGATGGCATGGGCAAGATGGCTTTCCAATTCATTGACAGGTACGTGAGGCCTTCCTATAATCCGCCGTTCCGAATGCACGCGCGAGGCTTACCATTACGCTGATTTTCTGATGCCAGCCGTCAACGCGATCGCGATCATTGGAGCCGGTGCCTGGGGTACCGCTTTGGCCAAACACCTGGCCGAGAAAGGGCTGGCGGTTCGTCTCTGGGCCTATGAACACGACGTCGTCAGCGCCATCAACACCGCTCACGAAAACCCGGTCTTCCTCAAAGGGGTCACGCTCCCTCGAAGTTTGACGGCAACGCATTCCCTCGTCGAAGCCGTAACAGGCTGCGAAGGCATTTTCTTTGCGGTTCCCTCCCATGCCACTCGATCTGTATTACGCCGGATGGCGCCTTGCTTATCCGAGCCCACACCGTTGCTTTGCGCAACGAAGGGCATCGAGGAACACACAACCAAACTGATGACTCAGGTCATGGAAGACGAATTGCCACTCTCTATGCACCGCTCATTCATGGTGCTCTCCGGTCCAAGCTTCGCGTCGGAATTCAGCGCGGGCCGACCTACGGCCGTGTGTTTGGCCGGTACCGATGAGGAATTGGTCAGGCGGTTTCAGGGCGCGTTGATGACGCCCGCGTTTCGTGTGTACGCCGATACCGATATGATCGGCGTACAACTCGGTGGCGCGCTGAAAAATGTGATGGCGCTGGCCGCTGGCGTGATCGATGGTTTGGAACTTGGCCTCAATGCCCGGGCAGCACTCATTACACGCGGTTTGGCTGAGACCATCAGGCTCGGCGTCGCGATGGGAGCTGATCCACGAACGTTCTATGGCCTCTCCGGTGTCGGCGATCTGGTGTTGACCTGTACCGGCGCGCTGAGCCGCAACCATTCGGTGGGTGTCCGGCTTGGTCGGGGGGAACAACTCGAGACGATTTTGGCTGGGATGCAAGCGGTCGCGGAGGGCGTTCGGACGGCTCACGCGGCATTTGCATTGGCCCGCCGCTACCAGGTCGATATGCCGATCATTCAAGAGATCAACGCTGTACTGTATGACAATAAGTCTTGTCGGAAGGCCGTCAGTGATCTGATGGAACGGGACGCAAAACCAGAGAAAGGATGGACATGAACCCGGAAGGACTCGAGCGGCTGCTACGGGAGGTCCATCGTAGGCGGGTCACGGTGGACCAGGCGCTCCAGCGCCTACGGTCTCTGCCTTTTGAGGACCTCGGCTTTGCCTCGCTCGATCACCATCGGTCGCTCCGCCAGGGTTTCCCCGAAGTCGTGTTGTGTGAGGGGAAAACCACGGCGCAAGTGGTCGCGATCGCTCGGGCTCTGATCAGGAAACAAGGACCTTTTCTCGCCACGCGTGCCGATCCGATAGTCGCGCGCGCCATTCGCCGCCTGGCCCCGCGGGCCCACTACTATCCTGATGCGCGCATCGTGGCGATTCGTCCCTCACGACAGAAACGCCTGGGGCATATACTCGTGGTCACCGCAGGGACAGCCGATGTGCCTGTGGCGGAAGAAGCTCGGATCACTGCCGAAGTCATGGGTAGCCACGTGGAGCGGTTGTACGATGTCGGCGTCGCGGGGATTCATCGGCTGCTCGGGAAAAAAGATCGGCTGTTTGAGGCCCAGGTGGTGGTCGTCGTCGCCGGTATGGACGGCGTCTTGCCGAGTGTCGTGGGTGGTTTGGTGCAGTGTCCGGTCATTGCCGTACCAACCAGCCGCGGCTATGGGGCAAGCTTCGGCGGAGTCGCCGCTCTTTTGACGATGCTGAACTCTTGCGCGGCGGGTGTGGGGGTGATGAATATCGACAACGGATTCGGCGCCGCCTGTCTCGCGCATCGGATCAATATGTTAGGGATGAGGAGCTAGCCACGAGCGAGAACCCCAAGGTTCACTTCACTTCCAGTGTTCCTCGTTTCGGCCACGCGACCATGACGGTGCGCAAACCCTTTTCTCCGTTGGCCAACAGTTTAGTGCGCACTTCATAGGAATAGGTCCCTACCCCGGCAAGCTGCTTGCGATGGTTCTGCCCGTCCCAGGCAAGGTCGACGGACACCTTCGATCGCTCCGTTTCTCCGTCCGTGGTCGAGGGGGTCTGGACCGTTTGTCGGTGAGTGAGAAACCGAAGCGATGTTTTCGAGGGAGAACTAATCAGGGAGGTCACTTCCAAGATCATGTCCCTATCTATCTCCTTCGGGAGTTGCACCGTCACGGAAAATTGAAGAGGCCCGTTGCCCAATGTGTAGGGGGTCGGGGCGATGTTGAGATTGACGATCTTGAGCTCCGGTTCAGGGCGGGGAACGCGAGGCGGCTTAACTTTTGAGTGGCTGTCTAGCGGGAGAAACACCATGCAAAGACTCAGCAGTGCCAGCAGAAGCCATCTACGGCGCGCGTGGGTTGAAGTCCTCGACGAGAGCGGGAACCGTGTCTTCATGAGTGAAGCAGGAACGCTTGTCCAGATGTACGGTCTATCGCAGCGTAACCGTATTGTTAGGGGGATAACATAGCATTTCAGGGCTGTCAATGAAGCTTCAACAATGTTCGGTGTCACGATTGACTCGATAACGGGCCTCTTTCATCCCCTGTGGTCATAACTCATCACGCGAAGAATGATTGCCGTTTCGCCGAGACCTTCGGTAAGATGTCCGGTCATTTTTCGCGTCACCCAGTGAGGAACCTTGTGGGTCGGCATCTCCATTTCGATTGTTTCTCCGGAGTGAGCGGGGACATGGTGTTGGGCGCACTTGTGAGTGCCGGTTTGCCATGGGCTGAATTAGTCAACGGCCTCAAACGCCTGAAGCTTAGCGGCTACCAATTGCACAAGCGTGATGTGCATCGTGGCGCGCTCCCCGCGATAAAGGTCGATGTGATCATCCGGCAAGGGTTTCGACAGCCACTGCCCCTATCACGCATTCGGCACATTCTGGCCTCCAGCACGCTGCCCGGCCTCGTTAAGGAACGAAGCCAGTCGGTTTTCGACCGACTGGCTGAAGCAGAAAGTCTTGCCCATCGAGTCGATGTCAAGGACGTCCACTTTCATGAAGTCGGAGTCGTGGATTCTCTTGTCGATGTCGTCGGAGGAGTTCTGGGCTGCCATCTCTTGAACGCGACCCGAATCACGTCATCGGCCATCAACGTGGGAGCTGGTTTCATACAGACTTCTCACGGACTTCTGCCTATTCCAGGACCGGCTGTGGCCGCGCTGACAAATGGAGTGCCGATCTATTCTGATGGTCCGCGCCATGAGTTCGCGACTCCCACCGGTGTCGCCTTGCTGCGGACGTTGGCCTCGGAATTCGGAGCTCTGCCGGTGATGAGAAGTGTGGCTGTGGGATACGGAGCTGGTGACCGAGATCCAGAAGAATGGCCGAATGTCTTACGCGTGTTTCTGCAAGAGGCGTCTGCACCTGGTGCGCGCCAACTCCAACGGGTGATGCAGATTGAAACGAATCTCGACGACCTCAATCCACAGACCTATGAGCATATTATGGAGCAACTCTTTGACGTGGGAGCCGTTGATGTCGCACTGGTTCCTGTCGTGATGAAGAAAAGTCGCCCAGGTGTCGTTCTGAGCTGCCTGGCTATGCATGACCAGACCGATGCGGTACTTGAAGTCCTATTCCAGGAAACCTCCACCCTCGGCGTTCGGCTTCAAGAAATAACCCGACAGGTCCTCCCCCGACGGTTCATCCCGGTGACGATACCGGGTGGAGTGGTGCGCATGAAGATCGCAGAGGTCGGTGCTGGATGGGAAAAAGCAGCGCCAGAGTATGCGGACTGTAGGGCTATCGCCAAGCGAACCGGTCGCCCGCTCAAGACCGTCATGGAGGAAACGCTGCTGGCCTATCGACAAGGACTCATCAAGCGCAAAACGGCGCACGTGCGAGGGCGGACATGACCGTTCTTTTCTACGTGCTCCTCTTTGTGGTCTCCGTTGCAGTCACACTTGGCGGGTGCGCGCTCTTTACCAACGCTATCGAATGGCTGGGTAAACGGATGGGGATCTCCGAAGGAGCGGTGGGCAGCGTCTTTGCCGCAATTGGCACGACCTTGCCTGAAACGTCAATCCCGATCATCGCCATTTTCTTCGGTGAAAGCCGCGAGGAGATTGAGGTTGGACTGGGGGCCATCCTGGGAGCACCGTTCATGCTCAGCACACTGGTGCTACCCATCTTGGCGCTTCTCGTCGTGCTCTATGCACGAGCCGGTAAACGGACAGCGCGATTTCATCTCAACTATCGTGAAGTCCTCACAGATCTCACGTTTTTTATCATCGGATACCTTATCGCTTTAGGCTGCGTTTTCGTGCCCTAGCTGTTGATTCATCTCATCGCAGCCGGCGTGTTGATCGCCATGTACATCTACTACATGAAGCTCAAATTCGCCTCAACGGACGAAGGAGAAGGCGGTGAGTTGGATCCGCTCATTTTCGACAGGAACGCCGCCATCCCTTCGCACGCGATGATCGGTTTTCAAGCGCTCTTGGGTTTGGGTGGATTGATATTGGGGGCCCACCTGTTCGTCATGGCTGCCGAATCGATGGCCGGCCTGTTCGCGATGTCGCCGCTGATTTTGGCGCTACTCATCGCCCCACTCGCCACCGAACTACCGGAGATGTCCAACAGCTTTCTCTGGCTCTACCGCAAGAAAGACCGACTTGCCGTGGCCAATGTCACAGGAGCGATGGTCTTCCAAGGAACCCTCCCGGTCTCTCTGGGATTGATCGGAACCGAATGGATGATTACGCCACCTGCATTGACCACCATGGTCTTGGCTGTGCAGGCCGTGGGGCTCTGCTTGTTACAGATTCTGATAGGAAGTCAATGGCGACCGTGGTTGCTGGGAGCCGGAGCCATTTTTTATATTGGGTATACGCTGCATCTCTATGTCAACTGAATCGACATCACCTCGCACACGCTCCCCGTCGGCACAGCTCCCGGTTCTGGGAATTACGATGGGAGACCCGGCCGGTATTGGTCCCGAAGTGATTGCCAAAGCCCTTTCAGGGGCTCACTTACGCAGCGTGTGCCGGCCTATCGTGATTGGATCGCTTCCCGTCATGGAGCACACCATTAAGGCTCTGAGGCTCAAACTGACAGCCGTTCCAGTTGATGGCCGTGACACGCCTCCGCCGCACGGAGGAACTGTTGCCGTATTGGACCCGTTGACAACACCTCTCGGAAAGTTCAAACCAGGCGTCGCTGCCGCGGAGACCGGCGCTGCATCCGTTGCCTTCATCAAGAAGGCCGTTGAATTGGCCCAGCTCGGTGGACTCGATGGAATGGTGACGGCGCCCATTAACAAGGAAGCCATCAATATCGCCGGCTGCCGGTATCCGGGGCATACTGAATTGTTGGCTGATCTGACCCGCGCAAACGAGTCCGGCATGATGATCGTAGGCGGTCCGTTACGCATCATGTTCGTCACGACGCACGTTGCCATCAGGGATCTTTCCTCGCTGCTCACCCAAGCAAAAATCGAAAAAGCGATCCGTTTAGCCCAACTCGCCCTGTCCACGCTGTTCGGAATTAAACGACCCAAGATAGGCGTGGCTGCCCTGAATCCGCATGCAGGAGAGCACGGTCTATTCGGCGATGAGGAAGCCCGCGTGATTCTCCCGGCTGCCCGTGCAGCCCAGGAACAGGGCATTCTGGCCAGTGATCCTTTACCGGCGGATACGCTGTTCGGAAAAGCTGCCAAAGGAGTGTATGACGGTGTCGTCGCCCTGTACCACGATCAAGGTTTGATTCCGCTGAAATTGGTCGCCTTCGGCACATGCGTGAATCTCACCGTGGGCTTACCCATTATCCGCACCTCGGTCGACCATGGAACCGCTTTCGACATTGTTGGAAAAGGCATTGCCGATTCTGGAAGCTTGCTTGAAGCCGTCAAACTAGCCGCCAGGATTGTGCGTACCAGGAAAGGACGACAGCACGGTAAGAAGAGAGAACGCGGACATGTCAGCTGATGTGTCGAAAGGCCGCGCCGTCGTCCGCCAGCAGATAGAGGAACTGGATGCGCTTGCGAAGCAGACGCTTCATGATCTGAACACCGTCGCCGGAACCGAACGCGTGACAAAATGGAAAACGCGCACGGTTGCGCTCATTACCGACATGGTGAGTCCTCAAGAAGGGCGGAAATTCTCTGATGTCCTGCCAGGACCGTCCTTCACCAACGACCTGGTCGAAGAATTTACGGATCTTATCGAATGCTACCGTACCCCGCTGTTGGCACTGGTCAAGCGATTGGATCAAGCTTCTACTCCTCATGTGAGTTAATGGGTGAACGCCTCCGATCCCCCTCTAGCGATCAAACGCCTCGGCCAGAATTTTCTTATCGACCCCAACATCGTTCGCAAGATCACCACGCTGGCTGAGCTGACCCCTAATGATACTGTCTTGGAGATCGGGCCAGGCCGCGGTATTCTTACGGAATCTCTGTGTCGCGCCGCGGGTCGTGTGACGGCGATCGAAGTCGATCCACGACTGCATGATTATCTAACCGAACGACAACCGCGCCTTGAGAATCTGACGCTCATTCTCGACGACGCGATGACCTATCCGATCGACCAGCTTCCGATCGGGACCATCGTCGTCGCCAATCTTCCATATTATCTGTCCACTCCTCTTCTGTTCCGCCTTCTTGATCAGCGCGCTCGCTTTCCACGGATGGTGCTCATGTTGCAAAACGAAGTCGCCAACCGGCTCGTGGCCAAGCCTGGAAGTTCAGACTACGGCGTTCTATCCGTCACGGCGCAGTACTCGGCGAAGCTTACCAAGGCGTTCAAGGTCTCAGCGCAATGTTTCCGTCCTAGACCGGAGGTGGACTCTGCGGTCGTGCTGATGCGGACAAAAGAGCGGAGCGAGTTGAGTCCTCAGGAGGAGCAACCGTTCATGGCGTTGGTGAAAGCTGCGTTCGCACACCGCCGAAAGACGCTGATGAACTCACTGAAGGATGAGGGCTATGATCAGATAGTGGTGGGCGCAGCATTGACCGCACATCGTCTTACATCTTCCGTGCGCGCAGAAGTCCTTTCCCTGGAGCAATTCCTTGAATTGACGCGCATCCTCCATCGATCGACCTGATCGAATCCTCGTCACACTGTGAGGCGATAGGCAAACCTCCGACTGTGCTATCTGGACGGATGCGATAGGGGGGTCAAGCGCTCACGCAGGATGATTAAAAGGGTTCCATCGTGAATGTCCGGCACCCTACGCGGGGCGCATATGGATCTTGAAAATGACGCGGCGGCTCTTGTCGCGGTCGAGGTGTCCGGCTTCATTGCTCAACAAGTTCTGCCTTCCACGTCCGTTCGCTGCGGCTTTTTGCAAAAAGCACTCGTAGGCCCAGGGAAGCTTCTCACGGATGACTTCCACGCTTTTTGCCAAGACTGCGAATGAACGGTCTTGACTCAATCGCAAGTTGCGTACGTCGTCTCCTAGGTCATCCGTATACCCTTCAATGACAAAGGCCTCCACCTCCTGTCCATCCTGCCCACAGACGATTTCCGCATAATGAGGGATCGCCTCGTATAGGAAGGTTTCAGCCGATGGCAGAAGTGCGCTCTTCCCAAACTCAAAGTTGAGCGCGGTATCCGGCACCGTAACGGTGAGGACACTGGGCCCTTTGACTTCCAGCTTTGGGGGAAGCGGCTCTAGAGTCGGCCCCTGCTCCGGGGAAGGAATGCTGTTCGGGGGCGGCTTGGCATTCCCATTCTCAACACGAGTGACATAGGCCGTCAACAATAGAATAAAGATAACGGCAAGCGAGGTCATAAGATCCGCAACCCCGTTGGTCAACGAAGATGAGCTTTCACGGGATTCGAGTTCTGAAATTGGTCTGGCGTGTTTCATCGGATTGGAGTCGCTTTACGTAGAACTTGATGTCGACCGGTATCGCCGGCTTTCTGTTCTCTTGGCGTAAGCTCGGCCGCCTTGGTCATGGGGTTCCTGAGTTCCTTGAACATGGTTTCTATTTCGGATTGCGCCAGCTGTACCGAGGAGGGCTGGCCCTTAATCGAGTGGTTGAGATCCTGAATGGCTTCCACCAGCGGATTGATCATCGGCTTCAATGCCCGCTGAACCTCATGACCGATCTCTCCCGGCAAATCGTCGAGTTTCAATGGCGAATGTTTGGAGCTTAGTCCGGTGAGCGCTTGGGAAGCAGAGGTCAAGGCTGCGACCGTCGCTCCAAGACGCTGCTGCACAACTTCAACCAACTGGTGCGCCGTGTCGTGTTGGATAGGGCTCGCTGTGGCGGTCGGAGATCCGTTCGGCAACGAGGACGGTCGCGCCCGCTGGTCGGCGGCTTTTTGAGGAAACATTTCATCCAGGAGCGATACGCATTCCCGATGCCGGTTGTCCAGTCGATACCAAATGGAGGTTTCAAGGATGGTAAAGACATTCGCGCACGCCAAGCCGACAATTGATGTCACAAACTTGCCGGAGAGCCCGTTGATGAGTCCTTGGATTCCATCAATCTGTGATCCGTTCGCATGAAGTTTGCTGAGACCGATCAGAATGGCGAAAAAGGTGAACATCAAACCCATCCCTGTCATAAAGGACGGGAGTTGTCTGAAGAAACGAACATTGAGATGGCTTGCGCAAAGAGCTTCGAACGAGAAAAAGTCGGCGGCGGAACGATGGCTGTGGACAGTCGGCTCGAGAAACCACGCAGCTTGTTCCACCGTGAGGGACTTCCGGTATGAAAGCCATTCCTTTGAAAAGGCCGGCTCCGAGCGTATCGTGCGATCCAATGCTTCGAGATCATCCAGATCGCGACGAGCTTCCGGCGACTGATCGGGACGTACTCGTTGTTTAGCCAAGGCCGGGACCACCAGCCAGTCCGAGGATGCTCGCTGTCGTGCCACCGCTAGCGGCGCGACAGACGAATGGAATCGCACAAGCGTCCGGCGGATCTGGCATAAACCTCGTATCAGCGCCATACTCTGCCAGAGACACAGGGCAATGATAGAGGCAGCCCCGATCCAGCTGAGCATGGGACTCTGAAGCCCACCGGCTACCGTGACATCTTGACTGAGAAGCTGCCAACATTCGGCGAGCATACTCAATTCATTCATCGATGTGACCTCACGCCTCCTCTCACCCGTTTCTCGGCAGAGTCCAAACTCGCTCCTCTCCCTCAACTTCCATGCCAGATTAAAGAGTCCATAAATGGCCGCGTGTTGTCGTGATCTTGAGAGAATGCCACGGTATAGAGGAAATTCTTGCCGGATGGAGGGCAAATTCTATAGGGCGTGCAGGGTTGCGATCGTCGGGGCAGAACTGCAAGTTGCTTTCTGGCTCGTGGCCCCTCGTGTATGATCACCTGCGTCATCAGACGAGGAGAGGAAGCACCATGCACTTAGTCCTAATCGGAAACGGTGCGGTCAATCTTGACCTCGTCTCTCACTGTGAGGTGCAGGTCTGGCATGATACGGTGTCGGTGAAGGTCTTTATGACGGGCGCGGCCAATAACACTCCTGTGGTCCTCAATGAAGATGAAGCGAAGCTGTTCTGGAAATACATCGAGTATGTCGCCGAGAAGCCGGTCTAATAGCTGCTCTCCTTGCCTCTCCACCCTTTGTCTCCTCCAGCCCTCTCCAGGCTTACCGGACAAAATTTGTCACACAGTCGATTGACGGTTGGGTTTCGTGCTATGGTTTAGTGGGCTTCATTCGATTGGAAATCGGAAAAAGGCGACAAAGGGAGCGTCAATTTCAATGGTCTCAAGAGGGCGTTTGAGTCGACTGAGTGGGGCCATCTGTGTGTTGTTGGGAATAACCGGATGCGCCAGCGAGTTTACCGTTTTCAATGCTTCGGGAGATCCTCTTCTGATTTCACGTCGCGGATATACACCCGATGAATGTACTGAAAAGGTCAAAGACGACGCCGCTCGCTTGGGTGTCACGTTGCGGTATGTTCATATACGCGGGAATACCGTCGGTCGTTCACTCTTATGGCCCTTTGAACCGGGGTATGCCTGTGAGGCAGCCATAGGCCCTGAGCAGAGGCCGACCGGGACCTATCCAGGTGGCTTTCACACCATTTCCCGCGGTTCATGATTGAATTTTCGGCTGCCCACCTCCTTTCCCCGTTGACTGAGTTGGTACGGTACACGCCCTGATATCCTAGTCCCCCGATCCTGACAAAGCTGTTGGATGACCTATGCCTGAAAACACGTGCGTAGCGGGTGCGTATGCATTCTTTCTGTGAAACTTCAGTCCGACACCAAAAATCCAGAGGTGCCACTTCGGTGATTTGCTTGTTGAATCATGGTCTTAAGCTATACTTGTTAGAGGCCGGAAAAAGAAGTCGTACCGAGAGTGCCATGATCAAGATCCTATTGGTCGAAGACAACGACATCGACGCGCGCCTGACCCAAGACATGCTCACGGAATGGAGTCTTGAGGAATTCGATGTCACTCACGTGCCCCGCTTGAGTGATGCCTTTTCGCATCTGGCTCGCGCACGCTTTGATGCTGTCCTCTTGGATCTGTCACTCCCAGACGGCTATGGACTGTCGACCGTGCGTCAAATGCAGGTCGCGAACCCTACGATTGCCATCATCGTGCTCAGCGGGCTCAATGATCAGACGCTCGCATTACAGGCTGTCCAGAACGGGGCGCAGGATTACCTCGTCAAGGGAGAGGGGCAATCGGAGCTATTGGCTCGCTCGATCCGTTATGCCATCGAACGCAAACGAGCCGAAGAGCGGCTGACCTATCTTGCCCAGTACGATCAATTGACCGGTCTTGTGAACCGCATGTTGTTTCGCGATCGACTCATCCAAGCCATGGCCCGGAGCAAGCGGCTCCAACAACCGCTCAGTCTCATGTTACTTGACCTCGATCAGTTCAAGCCGGTGAACGACACCCTTGGCCATGATGTCGGGGATCAGCTTTTGAAAGTTGTCGCAACACGCCTGCAAGATTGTGTACGTGAGGTTGACACAGTGGCACGCATGGGAGGAGATGAGTTCACGATTATCCTTGAAGGCCTGATGTGCGAAGAAGATATCACGTTGGTCGCACAGCGAATTACCAAATCGTTGGCGGAACCGTTTTATCTTGGAGACCACCAGGCATTGATCGGAGTCAGCATCGGAATTACTGTCTATCCGACCGATGATCACGACATCGATGAGCTGTTGAAGCATGCCGATGCCGCAATGTATCGGGCGAAACAGCAAGGTGGAAGCGCGTTTCAGTTCCACATTCCGAACGACTCCCCTTCCTCTACCCTTCTGTAGCTGACGGGGCGATTCTGACGGTTCACGACTGTGCTTACCGGCCGATCTGAGCAAGCGGTTGATCGGAAATCGAATACGCCCCCAGGGGGTTGGGTTCGAGTCGATTCATCGCGGAAAGCTCCGTTGCCGGCGGGTTTGGCTGTGAATCAGGCGTCAGGAGAATCCCCCAGTGCTGATTATTTTGACAGATATTATCCACAATCAACCCGCTGCCGTGATGGAATAATAGGATACCGCTCAGCATATTCCCTGCACACTGATTTCGGACCAGCTCAGGACGGCTGCCCTGATCACGGACCGCGATACCAAAATGGTGATTGTCGGCGCAACGGTTATCGGCCACTCGTGGTTGCGCACCCGCAAAGACGAAAATGCCGGACTCGCGATTGCGACACACCTCATTGTCAGCGAATATTGCACGACACTCGGGCCCATACATGACGACACCGGACAAAATGCCTTCCATCGCCCGGCACTGGGTGATGAGACACGTGGAGTTGAGAATATTGATCGCTGAGTGTTGATCGCTGCCGACATAGCGGAATGTCATGCCGGTTATCAATCCGTCCGGCACCTCTTGGAGATAAAGCGGTCCCCCACGCCGCCAGAAGATATGGACCCGGTCTCGTCCGGCCCCAACAAGCCGCACCGGCCGTTGACTGACAAACACCTTATCCTCGTAGATCCCAGGGCGAACATACACCTGATCCGATTCACCCATCTCCTTGATCGCGGCGCTTGGTAGCGGATAGCAGTCTCGATCGGTGCTATCGACGATCAATGTTCTGCCACCCAAGGGATTGGCCGGAATTGACTCCGCCTCCATCACATTCTCTCCCCCCAAGACTACTGATATCTCGAAAGACTTTGAAGATCAATGGAGCTTATTGAACACTGGACATGCACGTGATGAAAGGGAACCTTTCGTACAAATCTGTGTCTTTCGTCGACCAGCCTCTTAAAACTCTGAAACTGATGGATCTCATGATCACATAACATCATGTTATTCAAGCGTTTCGCATCATCGATTGACGTGAGCCATGGCATACTGATTGCGTGCATCACCTCCTCGACTCTGGTTTGCGCAGATGGAGGGCCACTATGGTTCAGAAAAGTATCGGAATTCTCATGCTGCTATCAATGTTCTTGTCAGCAAGCTCATCCTTCGCTGCCCCAACCCAGAGGCAGGATACGACCCGTCGCCTCTATGATCGTGTGATGGATGAATTCAAGCAGCGCGACTACGAAGCGGCGATGGCAGGCTTTCGACTGTTCATCGAGCTGCACAGTCAGTCCGCACTCGCAGCCAACGCACAGTATTGGATCGGAGAATGTCAGTATCGTATGGGGCGGTATCGGGACGCGCTGAAGTCGTTCTATGACGTCGTGTCAAATTATCCGCTCAGTCCAAAGTTGGCGGCATCCACACTGAAGCTCGGCCAGACCTATACCAAACTGGGTGATCACGAGAAAGCGAGGCTCATGCTTGACCGGGTCGTGGATCAATACCCGGATAGCTCCGAAGCAGAACTTGCCCGCAAAACCATCGAGACACTCACACGCGCTGAGGAAACAACCACCTCATCACCGTAGGGCCGCCCGCCCAATGGAAGCGGATTACTCCTTCGTTATTCCTCCGCGTTCAATCCCAATCGGGCGGCGAGATCGGGTAGGGAGTAGCTTTTCTGTGAACGTAACGTCATCAGCTTGATTCCTGCCGCCTCGAGCACCGATTCGATGACTCGCTGTCGTTCTGCCTGATGGGGTTCCGGTGATTCCTGTTCGATCTGCACGACTTGCTCGACATGACATGAGCCGGGATGAACCAAGGCAAAATCGACTCGTTTGAGCGCGAGATGACGTAGAACATGGGAACGTGCCGTTTCGGGGGCATCCACTGCTATGAAGGACCATAACGGCACTTGCGTAAAGACGAGGTACCGCTCCTGGACAACCATGCGCAAGAGACTATACAAAGCAACCTCGTCTTCAACGATCAAAGGGACGGGACTGATGCTGGTACCGGGAGGAATTGCAAACGGCGCGACTTCTTGGCTTCTTCGGCGGAGCCTCGTCCGATAGAACCACACACCGACGATTATTCCAACAAGCACCGCCCCGACGAGAACGATCTTCATCGCTCGTTACTTTCGCCTTTTACGCGAATGCAGTCGTTCGAGCCACCGTGGGCCGCTTGGGACGATGCATCCCAACAGCCGCGGGAAGGCCGCCCCCGTAACCGAAGGGACATTCCCGTATTGGTCCATCACGGTCTGGTATGCCAGAACAGCAAAGGCAACCGACTCAAGCGCCTTGCTGTCCCAGCTGTGCGACTCAAAGGTCGTGACCGGCACCGGCGCAAACACCTCCGCCAAATGTCCCATGATCGCCCGGTTTTTGACGCCTCCGCCGCCCACGATCACCTCGTCGATCCCACCCTTGATCCACCGCCGTGCCGTACCGACCGCCTCGGCGGTCCAGCGGCTGCATGTGGCCAGAAGATCTTCGATCGACAATTGACGGCCCTGTTGCCAGTGGAGTAATTCGTCCAACATCTTTGCGCCAAACGCCTCACGCCCTGTTGATTTCGGTGGCGCCTGAGACAGATACGGATGTGCGAGAAGTTTGGCCAACAATCTCGAATCGACCCGTCCTCTGGCAGCCAGCCGCCCTTCACGGTCCATCGAAGACCGACCATTCGTGGCTCGAAACATGATGCCATCGAGGACCATATTCGCCGGACCCGTGTCGAATGCGGCCAGTCCCGTGGTTCCTGATCGCCGTGGAAGATAAGTGACATTGCTGATGCCCCCAAGATTCACCACGAGTCGAGCCCGGCGAGGATGTTGAAACAGCAAGGCATGCACTCCCGGCGTGAGCGGCGCTCCTTGCCCTCCGGCCGCGATGTCGCGCGGACGAAAATTGGCCACGGTCGTAATCCCCGTGCGTTCGGCAATCACGGCGGGCTCAGCGATCTGAAGGGTGGAACGTATCGAGCCGACACCAGTATCTTTGATGCCGTTGGGAAGATGGTGCACCGTTTGGCCGTGAGAACCGATCAGATCTACGTCCGCTTCGGTCAATTGAGCCGAACGTATGACGCCTAAGGCTGCGTCGGCGAACCATTCGCCCAACAGCGCATTCAGGTGGCAAATGTCCGTCACGGTTCCAGAAACCGATGCCGAAAGAATTGGTTGTTGCAACGAGCCGAGATAGGGGGACGAATGAAATGCGACCATCTCCACGTGAATGCCGGCCTTCCGACGATCAATCGCGACCAGTGCAGCATCGACTCCATCAGCTGAGGTACCCGACATCAATCCCACAACGTTCATCTGCGGTATCCTTTCACACCCATGCGAACTTCCATAGACCTGCGGGTGCGCTACGCTAATCGAACTGGCGCGCATGGTCAAGAAGGCGAATGGACAGGGCCTATGAGGGGTACCGCCGTCACGATGTCGTTGACACCGCAAAACTTGGATGGTACCGTCCCCGCCGATGTTTTTGGTCAACCAAGCGCCGAAGCTACCTGTCCTCGTTCTTATCGTCTTTCTGGTCGGCCTCGTTCCCCCCTTTGACGTCAAAACAGAGGCTCGTGACCCCATTCCCATCGTCGTGACGTTTCCTGTCCTGAAGGATTTGACCGAACAGGTCGGCGGCCCCCACGTCCGAGTCACGTCTTTGTTAAGTGGCCATGAGAATGAACACACCT